>NZ_DATIND010000113.1 GCF_035474595.1 Longimicrobium sp. | reverse complement strand
AAGTCGCAGCAACAACTACGGGAAGCCTCGCAAACTGCGCGAGGCTGTTCGGCTCGGCAGCCGGTTCCGCTCTGGAGGACGCCTCCCCCTTTCATCCATCGTGGTCGCGCGAAGCGCGGTGTTCGACTCAGGATGACGTCTTTGTGAGTTTTTCTCGCAATGCGCCGATGATTGCCGACGATGGCGTCAGGCGGCGAACGCGGCGCACCGCCGGCGCTCACCCCTTCGGCTTCCAGGTGCGCGGATCGAAGTCGGGATCGGCCTTGCGGGCCTGCAGCAGCGACACCCGGACGTCGGGGCTCTGCAGCGTGGTCTTGTGGATCTGTTCCTCGGTCATCGGCTCCTTGCTGGACGGGTTGAAGTAGTCCAGCCGCGCGCGGTAGGCCCAGTACTCCGTCCAGGCCTTCCAGCGCAGCAGGTCGGCCGTGCCGGGGTCGGAGAGGCTGACCTGCTTTCCCTCGGCGTCGGCGTAACGCTTGCCGAGCTTGGGATACTTCCCCTTGTGCGCGGCGTGCACCCCCTCGTGCAGCACCGTGGTGACGTTGATCGCGTCCGGCGTGGCGCCGTCCAGCCGGATTTCGTCGCCCTTGAACTGGCCGTGCTTCAATCCCTCGAACGCGTAGATCTTGATCTGCCCGGCGTCGAGCTTGGCACGCAGCAGCTTGATGGCGTCGCGGATGTACTCGGGGAGCGCGTCCTTTGACTTGGCGGCGGTGGCCTCGAGCTCCTCGATCGCCTTCTTCGCGGCGGCGAGCCCGTTCTTCGTCTGCTCCGCGTCCAGCTCGGCGTCGCGCTGCACCTGCCCCGCGGCCGCGGCGGAGCGAACCGCCACGCCGTGCGGCCCGCCGCGCGTGGGCGTGCCGCCGCCCTGCTGGACCACGTGCGCCAGCTCGTGCGCGAGCAGGCGCCGGCCGGCGGGCGTGTGCGGCTGGTACTGCCCCGCCCCGAACACCACGTGCGAGCCCACCGTGTACGCGCGCGCCGAGAGCGACTCGGCGCTGGACGCCGCCGCCGTGCCGGTGTGGATGCGCACGCGCGAGAAGTCGTGCCCCAGCCGCGGCTCCATGAACGCTCGCGTGGCCGGGTCCAGCCGCGCGCCCGCCGCCGCGCCCAGCCCGCCGGGGAGCGGCGCGGCCGGCGCGGCGTCGCGGCCCGCGCCGCCGTCGCGCGTTCCCGCCTCTCCCTGCAGGCTCTCCCCGCCGGGCGCGTGCATCACCTGCGCGGCGGCGTGCTCGGCCTCGCGCTCGTGCGCGTCGCCGGGCATGCTCGTCCGCGGCTGCGCCTGCACGCGCACGGGCGCCGGCGCGAACACCGGCACCCGCGCGAACTGGTGCGCGGGCGGAGGGCTCGCCAGCGCATCCTGTCCCTGTGCTTCGCGTACGGCCGGCCGCGGCGGACGCACGGTCTCCGCTCCGCTCCAGCCGGCCTGCGGGACCGCACCGCGCCTGCGCGTGGATGAACGCATCGTCTCCGAACCCCTCCGCCGCACCGTATCCGCCCGGGAACCCCGCCACCAAGCTCATCGCCGCGGCCCCGCGGCGCCAGTCTCCTGTTCGATCCCCACGGCAGCGGGGGACGATGCGAGGGACGATGCTGCGCGGCCGGCGGTACGGATCTCGCCAAACATCCGCCGCATGACGAACCCCGACCGATCCGATGATTCCGGGGCGCGCCGCGATGCCGGCCGCCGCGCGCTGGCCCTCGCCGCCGTGGCCGCGGCCGGCGCGGTGGGCTTCGGCGTGCTGAACGCCGCCGTGGCGCGCCGCAAGACCGCCCGCGCCGACCGCGAGGTGCTGGAGCGCACCGGCGCGCCCGACGGAAGCCCGGTGCGACGCGCCGCCGCCGCGCTCTCGCCGGTGGGAAAGTGGTGGACCTACATCCCCGCCGCGCTCGGCACCTCCGCGTGGGTGCTGGCCGCGCAGCGCGGCGACGGCGAAGACGAGCGGCGGTCCGGCGCGGCGGGCGCGGGCGCCATCTTCGCCGCCGGCGTCATCGCCACGGGGCTGAACCACGCGTTCGATGCGTGGCTCCCGCAGCCGCCCCCGCCGCCGGGGCGGAAGTCGCGCACCAAGCCGGTGTTTCCCAGCGGCCACGCCTTCGGCCCCGCCGCGGTGGGCCTCGCGAGCGCGTACGTCCTCGCGCGCGAGGGAATCGCCAGCCCGTACGCCGCGCTCCCCATCGCCGCCGCCATCCCGGCCGTCACCGCGGGCGGGCGCCTGCTGGACGAGAAGCACTGGGCCTCGGACGTGCTCGGCGGCTATATCGGCGGGATCGCGCTGGCCGCCGCCTGCCTGGCCGCGTACGAGGCCGCCGGGCGGCGGTAGCGGACGGGGTCGGCGGGGATCAGCATCAGGAGGACGGGATGCCGGGGGCCGTTCGCATCGACCGGGACTACCCCTCCTTCGCCCGGCGGCGCCGGGTGCCGGGCTCGCGACGCGGGCGGCTCAGCTGCTGGAGATATTCGTCCAGCCCCTCCGGCCAGCGGCGGTGCTGGTGGTAGTACAGGCGGACGTCCGCGAGCGATTCCGCCTCGAACTCGCCCGGCCAGTGAAACCCCGCCGTGAGCTTCTCCCCCAGCCGCTCGCCCAGGCCGAGCCCCTGGACCATCGCCCCCATGTCGTCCATCAGCGCCAGCGCGGGGCTGAGCGCCGAACGCACCCGTGGCGAGCGGGCGTTCGCCCAGTACCACCCCGGATGCCGCATCGCCGCCACGCGGACCGGCTGGCCCATGTGCGTGGCGTCGAACCACTTGTAGCGCCAGTCCGCCGGCCCCGCCGCCTCGCGGACGCGGAAGAGCGCGCGCATCAGGCGGTCGCTCTCCCGCCCCAGGCACACGATCACCTCGGGACGCAGGCGCGGCAGCCAGCGGCGCCACAGCCGCTCGGTGTGCCCCGGCGCGTACCCTTCCACCTTTCCGAAGTCGGAGGTGCAGTAGGGAGATGCGTTGCTGACCAGCACGTGGTTCTCGAGCGCCCACACCGCCGCGTCGTCGCTCCCCGTGATCAGCGCCACGAGGCGGTGCACCGCCGCGTGGAAGCGGTACGGCGGCGACCAGGGATCGGGGAACGAGAGCGACGCGGTGGACCAGTCGCCACCGCAGTAGTACAGGTGGCGCGTCGAGCCGTACTGGCTGGGATCGGAGCGCGACCGCTCGCGCGAGTAGTCCATCCAGTTGGAGTTGTTGCCCAGCACGAGCAGCTTCGCGTCCGGGCTCCACAGCGAGGGATAGCTGTAGCCGAGCTGGATGCGGTGGTACTGGCGCCGGTGCGGGGGAAGCCACGACTCGTACCGGTCCTGCTCCGCGTACGCGTCGCCGTACGCCGCGTCGTGGATGCAGGTGCAGTAGAGGTCGCAGGTGCAGGGAGGGAGGGACGGGTCGTTCGATTCCATCGGAGGGACGCGGCAAAAAAGATGGCCGGGGCTGGCGCGACGGCTCGTGCGCGTGGGTGGACTAGCGGGCGGGCTGCGGCGCCGCCGGCGCGCGCCAGTCCCGCCCCAGCACCACGGTGACGTCGAGGATGAGGTTGGCGTTGCGCTGCGCCTGCACGCGGTGGATGCCGAGCGCGTCGGCCACCTGCCGCGCCATGTCCAGCCGCCCCACGCGGTCGATGACCACGGACGAATCCGGGCGGGTGCCGCGCCCGGCGTTCCCCGTCTGCACCACGTCGAAGCCGTGGTCGCGCAGCACGTCGGTCGCCTGGCGTGCGAGTCCATGGGTCGTGGTCGCGTTCAGCACCTCCACGCGCACGCGGCCGGCGGGCGCCCGCGCGGCGGGACCGCGCGCGCTGTCCGCGGCCGCGGCGGGATCGGCGGCGCGGGGGCCGCGGAGGTACTCACGCACGCCCCAGCCCACGGAGCCGAGAAGCACGGCCACGGCGGCCAGCGTGGCGAAGATGCCGACGGTCTGCGCGCGGCCGCCGCGCGCCGGCTGGGCGCCGCTACCGCGCTTCGGCTTGGACCTGGGCATGGAAGGCTTTCGTTTCGGGATGGGCGGTGCCGCCGCTGCGCACCACGTGGCCGATGCGTGCCTCCACCACCTCGCGCAGCACGGCGTCCATGTCGCGCGGCATGCGGCGGCGCAGCGACTCCGTCCACTCGGGCGAGAAGGTGCGGCCGGGCTCCAGGAAGTCGGCCAGGTACAGCGCCCGCCCCAGCGCGCGGAAGCGGGGACAGCCCAGGGTGTGGCAGCGCACCGCGTCCAGCAGTTCGCCGTCGGCGTCGCCGTCCAGGCGCTCGGCGGCGGCGGGGCCGTGCAGCAGCTTTCCCGGCAGCTCGCGGAAGCCGGGCGGCACCATCGGGCGCAGCTCGTCGGGGTCGGCGTCGCGCAGGGCGTCGTGCAGGTAGCCGGCGGCGGCCCAGCGCGCCGTTTCGTCATCCCCCAGCCCGAGCTCCATCGCCCACTGCCGCATGAGGTTGGCCACGCGCGCCATGTGCTCGCGGCGCTTCGGCTTCGCCTGCACCCAGTCGGGCAGCCGCCCCTCCGCGGCGTCGCGGACGAGCGGGGTCACGGTGGTATCGGCGTGCTGCATGGTGAGCATGGGGAGGGAAAGAGAGACGATCGGTAGATGAGATGATGCTCGGGCCGCGCATCCAGCATCCAGAGGAACCCGGCGAATGAATTCGCGGGCAACAACAGCACAAAGTCCCTGCGGGACTGCGGCCTCGGCATCGGCGCGTCGAAGCTGGCGCCGGCGCATCCGCTGACGGCGGCCGCACCATCTCTTCGCGCGACGATGCCCCGGCGGGAATGTCACCGCCGAGGCATCGTCATCCAATCTACCGAATCCCGCCGTCCGGCGGAACGGCCGGGCGCGGTCAGGCGCCGACCGCGCGCACGCCGTCGCGGTTGATGCGGTTGTGCTCGTCCACGAAGATGAAGACGGGGCGATACGTGTCCATCTCCTGCTCGTTGTACTGCGCGTAGGAGATGATGATGACCTTGTCGCCCGGGTGCGCCAGGCGCGCGGCGGCGCCGTTCAGGCAGATCTCGCCCTGCCCCGGCTCGCCGGGGATGACGTAGGTCTCGAAGCGCGCGCCGTTGTTCACGTTCACCACGGCCACCTGCTCGTACTCCAGCAGGTCCGCGGCTTCCATCAGCACGGGGTCGATGGTGATGGACCCCACGTAGTTCAGATCCGCCCCGGTCACGGTAGCCCGGTGGATCTTCGACTTGCACATGGTGCGATACATGAGTCGATCCTCTGGGCTCGAAGTCAGTTGAACCGAAGTCCTGAGTCCTAAGTCCTAAGTCCTAAGTCCTAAGTGAAAAGTGCGGAGTGCTGAGTGCAGTTCACTTAGCACTTAGGACTTAGCACTTAGGACTTCTTCTCTTCCCTTCCCAACTCGCAGTTGTCGATCAACCGCGTCTTCCCCACCCGCGCCGCGACCGCGCAGAACACGCCGTCCGCGGCCCGGTCCACCGGCCCGAGGGTGTGCGGATCGACCACCTCCGCGTACTCGGGCTCCACGCCCGGAACCGACAATCCCGCCCACAGCGCCGCGCGCAGCGTTCCCGCGTCGCGCTCGCCCGCGTCGTACAGGCCGCGCGCACGCTCCAGCGCGCGCGACAGCGACAGCGCCGACGCCCGCTCCTCCGCGGACAGGTAGACGTTGCGCGAGCTCATCGCCAGGCCGTCGGCCTCGCGCACGATCGGCGCCACCTCTACCCGCACGGCGATGTCCAGGTCCGCGGCCATGCGCCGGATCAGCACCGCCTGCTGCAGGTCCTTCTGCCCGAACACCGCCACGTCCGGCGTGAAGATGCCGAACAGCTTGGCCACCACCGTCAGCACCCCGCGGAAGTGCCCCGGCCGGCTCCCCCCGTCCAGCCGCCCGCCGAGCTCCTCGTCGGGGAGCACGGAGACGCGCGGCTCGCCCCCCGGGTACATCTCCGCCGCCGAGGGCGCGAACACCAGCGCCGTCCCCCGCCCCGCCGCCAGCGCCAGGTCACGCTCCAGGTCGCGCGGGTAGCGCTCCAGGTCCTCCGTGGGCCC
>NZ_DATIND010000112.1 GCF_035474595.1 Longimicrobium sp. | reverse complement strand
CCGCAGGCGAAAGGACCTCGCCACTCGCTTCCAACTGCTCGATGAGGCTCATGAGCCACAAGATGTAGTGGCTCTCGTGGACAAAGTCCACAACTTTGTTGCACCGACTGAACGATTACGCTGCGACTTCAGTCGCCGGTGACCGGCTGCGCCCGGAACTTTCCACTCAGGCCGGCCACACCGTCGTTGCCCGCGCACGAACGGTTGGAGGCCGCAGGATCCATGGGCGAGGTCGCACGTGCGCTTCCGGATCGCACCGATCGATCCCGAATCCGGGATCAGACCCCGACGGGCTCCCGCACGCCGGGACGCGCGGGGTAGTGCGACTCCACGTAGTCGTCCAGGATGCGCTTGAACTCCTCGGCGATGTGGTCGCCCTTCAGCGTGACCACGTGCTCGCCGTCCACGTACACCGGCGCCTTGGGCTCCTCGAAGGTGCCGGGGAGCGAGATGCCCAGGTTGGCGTGCTTCGACTCGCCCGGGCCGTTCACCACGCACCCCATCACCGCCACCTTCATCTCCTCCACCCCGGGGTGCGTCTCGCGCCAGAGGGGCATCTGGTCGCGCAGGTAGCCCTGGATGTCTTCGGCCAGCTTCTGGAAGTACGTCGACGTGGTCCGCCCGCAGCCGGGGCAGCTGGTGACCTGCGGCGTGAACGAGCGGATCTCCAGCGACTGCAGGATCTGCTGCGCCACGTGCACCTCCTCGGTGCGGTCGCCGCCGGGCTTCGGGGTGAGCGAGACGCGGATGGTGTCGCCGATCCCCTGCTGCAGCAGGATGGAGAGCCCCGCCGTGGAGGCCACGATCCCCTTGGTCCCCATCCCCGCCTCGGTCAGGCCGAGGTGAAGGGGATAGTCGGAGAGCGGCGCCAGCATCCCGTACACGGCCACCAGGTCCTGCACGCCGCTGACCTTGGCGGACAGGATGATGCGGTCGTGCGGGAGCCCGATGCGCTCGGCCAGTGCGGCCGAGCGCATGGCGCTTTCCACCATCGCCCCCATCATCACTGTCTTGGCGTCGCGCCGCTCCCAGTCGGGGAGGCGGGCGTTCGCGTCCATCATCTCCGTGAGCAGCGCCTGGTCCAGCGACCCCCAGTTCACCCCGATGCGCACCGGCTTCCCGAACTCCAGCGCCTTCTCGATGATGGCGGCGAAGTTCTCGTCGTGGCGCTTCGCCCCCACGTTCCCCGGGTTGATGCGGTACTTGGCGAGCGCCGCCGCGCAGTCCGGGTACCTGGCCAGCAGCAGGTGGCCGTTGTAGTGGAAGTCGCCCACGATGGGCACGTGCACGCCGCGCTGCGCCAGGAACTCCACGATGTACGGCACCGCGCGCGCCGCCTCGTCGTTGTTCACGGTCACGCGCACGATCTGGCTGCCGGCGCGCCAGAGCGCGGCCACCTGGCGGACGGTGCCCTCCACGTCGGCGGTGTCGGTGTTGGTCATCGACTGCACCACCACCGGGTGCGCGCTCCCCACGGGAACGTCGCCCACCCAGGTGGTGACGGTCGGCCTGCGCTGGATCGGCTGCATCGCTTTGCGGTTTCGATAGATGGATCGCACTCGTCGTAAATCTAACGCCCGCGCGGAGAAGAGGGCAAACGGCGGGTCTCACGCGGAGACGCGGAGACGCGGAGAGCTCGCCGAACCCTCTCCGCGTCTCCCATCTCCGCACGGCAGGCGAGAGAGACGCGGAGGTGGCGGACCCTGCACCTCCGCGTCTCCGCGTCTCCGCGTGAGAGGGGAAACATCCGGAGCACGCCGATGGTACCTCATCGCTCCGCCCGATTGCATGGGAACGGGCGGCGAATCATCTTCCGTCGCACGCACCCGTATCCCCATCATCGAACGCTGGAGCGGTCCGTTGATCCGAACCCGCACCGCCGCCGCCGCGGCGCTCCCCATCCTCCTCCTCGCCTCCGCCGCGCGGGCGCAGACCGGCGAGCTGCCGCGCACGCACGCCCCCGGCGCCACCGTGGCCGGCATCACCCCCGGCGACCTGATGAGCCGGCTGTACGTGCTGGCCGACGACAGCATGATGGGCCGCGAGGCGGGCACCATCGGCAACGTGAAGGGCACCAACTACGTGGCCGCGCAGTTCCGCGCCATCGGCCTGGAGTCCGGCGGCGAGAACGGAGGCTTCTTCCAGACCGTGCCGCTCATCGACCGCGGGATGATGCCCGGCGCGTCGCTCAGCGCCGCGGGAACGCCGCTGAACGTGGGCCAGCACTTCGTCCCCCTCTTCTACCTGGGGCCGTACGCCTTCTCGCCCAACGCGCGGGCGGCCAACGCGCCGGTGGTGTTCGGCGGGCGCATCGGCGGGCAGACGATCACCGCCGAGCAGGCGCGCGGCAAGGTGGTGATCCTGCTGCCGCCCATGCAGAACGGGCAGGAGAACTTCCGCTGGTGGCGCGTGCAGGGCGTCCCCCGCTACCCCGACGCCGCCGCGATCGCCATCGCTTCGCTGGACGCGACGCCGGCGGGGACGGTGGAGGCGCTGCTGGAGCCCTCGACCGAGATCCAGGAGGAGAACCAGGCGCCCGACCCGTCGGCGGTCAGCGGGCCGGGGATGATCGTCTCGCGCGCGGCGGCCGAGCGCATGCTGGGCGCGCCCCTGGCCGCCGCGAAGCCGGGCGACGCGGGGAAGACGGTGAGCGCCGCCTGGCGGTTCGGCGACATGCCGACGGAGGCGCCCGCGCGCAACGTGATCGGCATCCTGCGCGGAAGCGACCCGGCGCTGCGCGGGCAGTACGTGGTCATCAGCGCGCACAACGACCACGAGGGGATCCTGGCCATGGCGCTGGACCACGACTCGGTGCGCGCCTACAACCGGGTGATGCGGCCGCAGGGCGCCAACGACCCCGTGGGCACGCCCACGCCGCAGCAGCAGGCGCGCATCGCGGCGCTGCGCGACTCGCTGCGGCGGGCGCACGGCGGCGCGGTGCGGCTGGACAGCATCATGAACGGCGCCGACGACGACGGCAGCGGCACGGTGACGCTCATCGAGATCGCGCAGAGCCTGGCCGCGGGCGAGCGGCCGCGCCGGTCGATCCTGTTCATGTCGCACACCGGCGAGGAGAAGGGGCTGTACGGCTCGCAGTGGTTCACCGACCACCCCACGGTGCCGCGCGACTCCATCGTCACCGACCTGAACATGGACATGGTGGGGCGCGGCCGGGCCGAGGACGTGGCGCACGGCGGGCCGTGGAGCATCCAGATGATCGGCTCGCGGCGCCTGTCCACGCAGCTGGGCGCGTTGATCGACTCGCTGAACGCGGGGCGGCCCAACCCCATGCAGATCGACTACTCGTTCGACGCGCACGGGCACCCGCTGAACCGCTACTGCCGCAGCGACCACTTCATGTACGCGCGCTACGGCATCCCCATCACCTACTTCTCGCTGGGCTACCACGTCGACTACCACCAGCCGACCGACGAGCCGCAGTACATCGACTACGACCACATGGCCCGCGTGGGCGCCTTCGTCCGCGACATCGCGCTGGCGGTGGCCAACCGCCCGGAGCGCCTGGTGGTCGACGGCCCGAGGCAGGACCCGAACGCGCCCTGCCGGCAGTAAGTGCGTGAGTGCGGAAGTGCGGAAGTGCGTTGTATCTGCGCGGTCCCAACGCACTTCCGCACTCACGCACTCACGCACTTTGCACCATCTCGGAGCGAGCGATGAAGATTCCCAACGAGTGGCTTACGCAGCGGGTGGAGAACCGGCCGACGTCGCAGCACCGCGACCTGCCGGCCATGCCCGCGCTCCGCATCCGGCGCGAGTGGGAGAAGCTGAAGGCGCAGGCCGGCGAGGGCGACGAGCTCTGGGCCTTCGCCAACCCGTCCAACACCTGGAAGAAGCTGGGGAAGCTCACCGGCTACGCCATCGTCCGCAACGGAAAGATCGTCCAGAGCGTCACCGTCACCGACCAGTAGCACGGGGCCGCGACGAAGCCGCGCACTCACGGAAGACGGCAGGACGAAGGATCGATCGCACGAAGATGGAAGCCGCCGCGGAGCATCTCGCTCCGCGGCGGCTTCGTCGTCATCGCCGGCGATCAATCGATCGGGTGCGCTTCGTCTCCCTCCGCCTCCCTGTCGCGGCGGCGGGGAGGCCGGGGCCCGGCGGCTGAGCCCGCGTCGGGATCATCATCTCCATCCCCTTCATCCGCATCGGTTTGCGGATCTTCCTTTTCGAAGAAGCGGAGGAGGAAGGCGGCGCCGAGGATGACGACGGCGAGGATGACGAGCAGGTCCAGGCTGCGCGCCATCCCCACCAGCAGGAGGACCGAGCCGACGGCCAGCAGGCGCAGCTTCCACTGCAGGAAGCGGCCGGGGCCGCGGCGCCGCTGGTCGATGAACGCCATCAGCCCTTCGCCCCGCCGTCGCGCGCCAAGAAGCGCGCCACCCCCGCCTTCATGTCGTCCGTCATCCGCGCCACCACGTTCACATCGGCGCCGGCGCGGATCGCCGCCTCGAAGCCCATGGCGTCGGAGTGGTAGAGCAGGCGCTTGCTGAGCTGCACGGCCGACGGGCTGCGCGCGGCCAGGTCCTGGAGCACCGCCGCCGCCTCGGCGTCGAACGCGTCGTCGAAGAAGACGTGGTTGATGAGCCCCATCTGCTCCGCCTCGGCCGCGGTGACGGGGTGCCCGCGGACGATCAGCTCGAACGCGCGCTTCTCGCTCACGTTGCGCCGCAGGATGGCCATCACCATGGCGGGAACGAAGCCGATGCGCACCTCGGGATAGCCCAGCTCCGCCGACTCGGCCGCGAGCACCAGGTCGCACGCCGTGGCCAGCCCGCACCCGCCGGCCAGCGCGCGCCCGCGGACCAGCGCGACCACGGGCTTGCGCATGGTGCGCGGGAGGAGGAAGAGCTCGGCCAGCTCCTGCACGTCCTCCAGGTTCTCCATCGCCCCGCCCTCGGCGATGGTGCGCAGCGCGGACAGGTCGGCGCCAGAGCAGAAGTCCTTCCCCGCCCCCTCGATGGCGACCACGCGCACCCCGGCATCCGCGTCCGCCTCGCGCAGCGCCGCCTTCAGCGCGGCGATAAGCCCGGCGTTCAGCGCGTTCCGCTTCTCGGGCCGGTTCATCACCAGCCGCGCGATGCCACCCTCGCGGCGGACGAGCAGCGGCGCCGAATCCTCCGTCACGACCCCGCCCCGGCGCCCAGTGCCAGCGAAGCGATCTCGTCGGGGACGTCGATCTCCATCCGCAGCATGGCGGTGGAAAGCACCTTCCCCTGCGCGTCGGTCTTCAGCGATACCGTGCCGCCGCCGCCCAGCGCGTTGTGCAGCAGGAAGTTGAGCGCCTCCAGGTTGGGCAGCTCGTAGCGCTCCACGCCGCCCAGGGCGATCCCCTCGAAGTGCCGCTTCACCCGCTCGGGGGTGAGCTGCTCGACCAGGACCGGGTAGAACTCGGGGCGCAGGGCGATGACGCCCACGTTGGCGGTGTCGCCCTTGTCGCCCGAGCGGGCGTGGGCCAGGTGCAGCAGCTGGATGCGGGCCATGTGCTTCGCGGGTCGGGGGATGCGTGCCGGCGGGCGGAATATCTGCGCGGCGCGGCGAACCGCAAGAGGCGGCCGGGCACCCGCCCGCGTGGCGGGAAGGATGCCGGCCGGCCGGCTCCTGCGCCGCGTGGGGCCACGCGGTTCCCGGCGGACCTGGGACGCGCGTTCCGCTCCGCGCTGCCCCGCCGCTGTCCCAACCGGCCGCGCCCGTCCGCGGCCGGCCGCCCTTCGCACTCTCCAACTCCGCATCCCGTCCGCACTTGGCGGAGCGCACCGGCCGCGCCGCCATTTCGGTGCGGTTGATGCCCCGGGGAAGCGCGGGAGCCGGCTCCGGCGCCGGCACCTCCCACCTCCGCGAGAGCCATCCCGCCGGCCTCTCCCCGTTCCTCCTCCCCCCGCTCCCCCCTTCCCCAGAGGACCTCATGGCCATGATCTCGGATCGTTCCCCGCCCGCGGAGCCGCTTCCCGCGGACTACCGGCGGCGCGTCGTGGTGAAGTTCCGTCCCGGCGTCTCGCTTCCCTACTCGGCCGCCGCGGCGGACACGCTCGCGGAGCAGCAGGACGGACGGGAGTGGAGCGCGCTGGCGGCCGCGTATCCCGGCGTCGCCCTCGTCCCCTATTTCTCGTCGCTGCCGGAGGCGGCGGTGCGGGACCTGGACCAGCGCGCGCCGGGCACGGGAAAGGCGGCGACGGGCTTCGCCTCGTACTACGCCATCGAGACACCGGCCGGGGCGGAGCCGCAGCGCGTGGCCGAGACGGTGGCCGCGTGGCCCGACGTGGAGACCGCCTACGTGGAGGCGGGCCCGGTGCCGCCGCCGGTCAACGCGTCGGACGACCCGCGCAACGCCAGCCAGGGGTACCTGGACCCCGCGCCGGCGGGAATCGACGCCCGCTGGGCGTGGCTCCAGACCGACGGCAGCGCCATCGGGTTCGTGGACCTGGAGCGGGGGTGGACGCTCAACCACGAAGATCTCGCCGCGGCGGGGATCTCCATCATCTCGGGGGTGAGCACCGACTACCACGGCCACGGGACGGCGGTGCTGGGCGAGGTCGCCGCGGTCGACAACACCATCGGCGGGGTGGGGATCGCCCCCGCGGTGACGGCCCGCGTGGTCTCGCAGTGGCGGCCGGGCGGCTCGTACAACACCGCCGAGGCCATCCTGAGCGCCGTGGGCGTGATGGCCGCGGGCGACGTCCTGCTGCTGGAGGCGCAGACGAGCTATCCGACCGCCGCCGGCTACGTTCCCGTGGAGGTGGAGCAGGCCGTGTTCGACGCCATCCAGTACGCAACCTCGCAGGGGGTCGTGGTGGTCGAGGCGGGCGGAAACGGATCGGTGGACCTCGACGCGTTCCAGACCTCGGGCGGCAAGCGGATCCTGAACCGTGGCAGCCCGGACTTCCGCGACTCGGGGGCCATCATGGTGGGGGCCGCGAGCTCGGCCGCGCCGCACACGCGCCTGGGGTTCTCGAACTTCGGCAGCCGGATCGACTGCTTCGCCTGGGGCCAGAACATCGACACCACGGGCGACGGGTGGACGGGGACCGCCACGAACACGTACACCACCTCGTTCGGGGGGACCTCCGGCGCCTCGCCCATCATCACCGGCGCCGCGCTGCTCATGCAGTCGTGGAGCGTGGCGCGCGGCGCCGGCCGGTACTCGCCCGCCGACCTGCGCACCCTGCTGAGCAACCCCGCCCTGAACACGGCCAGCGCGAACCCGGCCGCCGACCGCGTCGGGGTGATGCCCGACCTGCGGGCCCTGATCACGAAGGGGAAGCGCAGCCCCTGGTGGTGGGGCTACGTGTTCGCGTGGGCCTGGCTCATCCTGGTCGGCGGGCTGCTCATCACCCCGGGCGGCGTCCTCTGCATCAAGTGCGGCCGGGGGGCTCCGGGCTACATCGGCGACCCCGTGATCTTCGTCCTGGGCGCGGTGGCGATCGGCCTCGGCGTGGCCGGCCTGGTCAACGCTGCCAAGGCACCCCGAGGGCCGTGAGCCGGGTACCGGAACCGCGAAAATACAGGGTCCACGCGGAGAAGCAGAGAAACAGAGGATCGTCTCTCTGCTCTCTGCTTCTTCGCGTCTCCAGGCCGGGTTTGGGTCTCACGCGGAGGCGCGGAGACGCGGAGGCGCATGTCGAGCCACCTCCGCGTCTCCGCGGCTCCGCGTGAGATCAGCCGGGGCTGGAGACGCGAAGATGAACGAACCCGTGATCTCGTTCGGCGCTGTTCGTGCCTGGATACGTGACCTGCGACAGCACCTGCTCGACCTGTCCCACCGGCATCGCCGCGGAACGAAGACGCGCCGGCATCTCTGCCGGCGCGTGGACGCAGCGATCCCTCCGTGCCGGCCCGCCGCGCGGGAGGCGGCGGGCCGGTCGTCCGGGCTTCACCTCGGGGCCGCCGGCCAGGCGGCGGGGGCGGAGCTCAGGCCGTGCGCAGGTACGACATCATGGCCCCCCCGATGAGCGAGCCGGCCAGGAACAGGAACACCAGGCCGATCAGCCCGTAGCCCATCGTGAGGAAGATGCCGAGGACCAGCGCCGCGAGCGCCGTGAGCGCGACCCAGCGGAACTCGACGTGGTGGTGCATCGCTCTTCCCTCCCGGAGGCGGTACGACACGCCGCCTCCCGCATCCAACGTAACCGAACGAGCGTTCGAGCGGTAGCCAAACGGATGGCGGGGGAGAAGGGTATGCCGGACCGGAATGGACTGCGGGAGAAAACGGAGGGACTGCGGACGATCGGGCATCCTCCGCAATCCCTCCCTCCGTGCGAGCTTCGCGTCAGCAGATGGAGGTGTAGCAGTAATACGTGTTCGGGCACGTTCCCGGGTCGCTGATGCATCCGGAGTCGATGGAGCGGCACGGGTACTTGGTGTACGTCGTGGCGTATCCTTCCACCGTGCCCGCCTTCCCGCCCGCGGCCCGCACGTCGAACGACGTCACGTCGAGCGCGTCCAGGTCCAGCTTCAGCTTGCGCATCGTCACCACTCCTTTGCAGCAGGACGCGCGGCCCGGGGTTCGGATCGCTGGCCGCGCAGGACGACCCATTCTAATCACGAAGATAAATCGCTTCAATCCGCCGTCCGTCCACCTTTTTCGCGTCTCCAGGCCGGGTTGATCTCACGCGGAGACGCGGAGGCGCGGAGACGCATGTCGAGCCACCTCCGCGTCTCCGCGGCTCCGCGTGAGATCCAGCGATGGGGAGGAGGCGCGGCGCCCGTCCTCCCCTACTGCCGTCCGGAAAGCTTCGGCCAGATCGCCTGGAGCGAGCCGAGCGACGGCAGCGGACCCTCGGCCACGTAAATGGTGTTGTGGCGCTCCTCGCGGACCCACCACGGGTTGTCGATCCAGCCATGGCTGGTGACGGTGCGGAAATACGGGCGCAGGTCCCCGGCCGGCTTGCCGATGGTGATCAGCACCTCGCCCGGCAGGCGGCCCGGGCCGAAGAACCAGTACGTGCCCGCGTCGCTGACCGCGGGCGGCAGGCCGTAGCGCGGGCCGTAGAAGTCCACCGCCGCCGCCTCGCCGTAGTTGCCGGGGAAGATGACGGCCTTCGCGCGCTTCTCCGGCGGCAAAGAACGGTAGACGCGGGCGATCTGGCGCACCTGGTCTTCCCACTCCAGCATGTCGGCGTAGTCCTGCGGCAGGCGCTCCATCTCCCCGCGGTTGTTGCGGTTCGCCTCCTCCAGCCGCGCCGCGCGCGAGTACGCCGCCATGGTGGGCGGCGGAAGGATGGGGATGCCGAGCGGGAGGATGTACAGGCCGCCGACCACCATCGCCGCCACCACACCCCAGCGCAGCGCCGGCGCGGCGAAGCGCAGCCGGAGCCCGCCCAGCGCCGCCGCGCCCGCGCCGATCAGCGCCGGGTAGACGGGGCCCGCGTAGTACGGCTTCCCGTGCAGCACGGCCAGAAGCGCCACCGCCAGCACGCACGCCCATCCGGCGACCCGGAACGCCCGCGCGCGGCCCACCAGCAGCGAGACCGCGCCCGCGATCGCCAGCAGCATCGCGGGGCCGATCATCAGCAGCTGGCCGGCGAAGAAGCCGGCGTAGTCCACGTGCGCCAGCTGCGAATGGCGCAGGTCCGCCATCGACCCCATCACCGGAAAGCCCAGCCGCACCTGCCCCACCACGCCGGGGCTGCCGACGGCCAGCGCGATCACGAGCGCCGCCCACGGCCACGCGGTGAACAGCCACCAGCGGTGCTTCGTCAGCAGCAGCGCCCCGAAGAGCGCCACGCCGAAGAAGAGGATGCTGAACTTGGTCAGCAGCCCCATTCCGCACGCCAGCCCCAGCGCCAGCCACCAGCGCGGGTTCTTCGAGCGGCAGAGGCGGACGAGCGCGTAGACCGCCAGCGTCCACCAGAGCTGGTCGAGCACCACGGGCTGGAAGAGGTTGGCGCTGCGCTGGAAGAGCACGCCGGTGAGCACCCCCAGCGCCGCCGCGCCCTGCGCGAACCGCCCGCCGCCCAGCTCGCGCGCGATCAGCGCGGCCAGGATGACGATCAGCGTCCCGGCCAGCGCGGATGCCAGGCGGATGGAGAGGAGCGAGTCGCCGAACGCGGCGCGCTCCCCCTCGGCCAGCAGGGCGATGAGCGGCGGGAAGTCCATCCGCCAGAGCCGCAGGTGGCGGCCCATGGCCAGGTACAGCAGCTCGTCGCGGTGGATGCCGTATGGGGTGAAGACGTTGATCGCCAGGTGCAGCGCCAGCTTCAGCGCCGCCAGCGCGCCGATGACGCCCCACGCCACCGGCGGGCGGTCGGGAACCGCGGCGCCCCTGTCTTTCGTCGCCGGGGCGGGAGATGACGCGACCTGCGTTTCGGACATGCGCGCTCTCGGAAGATGAGGATCGAAGAGGACGAGCAGAGGTACGCCGCGCGGGGAGATGAAGTTTCCGGATCGAGAACGGACGGCGCAATGACGATCGAATCTCCCCGATCCCCCGCATTTTGTCTCGTGCGTTGCAATCATGCCTGATGAGCGGCAACTTCCCGCCCGCCGGCCAAACGCCTGGCTCCATATCCGCCGAAGTCGTTCGAAGTCATTTCCTCACGCGCATTCCCCACCCGTCCCACAAGGCAGAAACCATGACCAGGCTCCGGAGATTGCTGGCTCCGGCTCTCGCGCTGTGCGCGGGCACCACCACCGCCGCCCGCGCGCAGGCGGCCCTTCCCGTGTCGTTCGAGGCGCGCGTGGGCGCGGGAATTCCCGTCGGCGACTTCGGCGACGGCGCGGCACCGGGCTGGGCCGTGGGCATCACCGCCCGCGGCGCGCTGAAGCCGGGCGTGGAGCTCTACGGGGGCTACGACCACTTCGCGTTCAACACCGACGAGAGCGTGGACGACGACCCCGAGGCCGACGTGAACATCGACGACGACGGGTTCCGCGCAGGGCTGCGCTCCAACTTCGCGGTGACGCGCGTAGGCGGGGCGTCGCCGTGGCTGGAGGCCGGGGTGATCGTCAACCACACGAAGCTGCGGGCGAGCAGTGGCGGCGCGTCGGCCAGCTTCGACTCGGACTGGATGGTCGGCTTCGAGGGCGGCGCCGGGCTGTCGTTCCCCATCAACTCCATGCTCGCGCTCACCCCGGGCGTGCGCTACCGCCAGCACCGCGCGCGGTTCACCGACAACGGCCTCGACGGACCCGGCTCGGTGACGACCAGCTACTTCGCGGTGGACATCGGCGTGAACTTCCGTCTCTGAACCGAAGTGCGGAGGTGCGCGGGAGTGCGGAAATTCGAGGGTGATTCGCGGGCTGGAGCACTCGCGCACCTTCAGAATCCATCTGATACAACACTTTGTCGCACGGGTTGCGGAAAAACCGGATGGGCGCCAAAATCACGGCTGCCGGGCGGCGATCCCATCCCGCCCCGGCAATTGGCGAAAGATCCCGCCTCTGCATCTCCCACCCAACCCACAGGCAGACGAACAATGGTGAAACTCCGGACGATTCTCGCTCCGGCGCTGGTGCTGAGCGCCGCGCTGGCGACGGCCGCGCACGCGCAGAGCCCGCTCCCGATCACGCTCGAGGTCCGCGGCGGCGCGGGCATCCCCACGGGCGACTTCAACGACGGCATCTCCACGGGCTGGAACATCGGCGGCAGCGTCCGCTACGACTTCACCCCCATCGTGGCCGCGTACGTCGGCTTCGACCACTTCTCGTTCGCCACCGACGGCGAGGACAACGAGGGCGTGGACGTGGGCGTGGACGACAACGCCTTCCGCGGCGGCGTGCGCGCCAACGTGCCGCTGGTGGGAATGACCGGCATCTCGCCGTGGGTGGAGGGCGGCATCGTGGTGGCCAAGACCGGCATCAACGCCAGCGACGGCAGCACGTCGCTCACCATCAACTCGGACTGGGGGATCGGGTTCGAGGCGGGCGCGGGGCTGTCGTTCGCGGTCGCGCCGCGCGTCTCCATCAACCCGGGCGTGTACTACCGCCAGCACAAGGCGGACTTCAGCGACGAGGACGACACCGAGAACCCCGGCAGCGCCGACGTGAACTACTTCGCGCTCGAGATCGGCATCTCGCTCCGCCCGTAAGTCATCGGGCTTCGGCGTGAAGCAGGCCGGGCCGCCTTCCCGACGAGGGGGAGGCGGCCCGGCTTTCTTCAGTGCGGAAGTGCGGG
>NZ_DATIND010000111.1 GCF_035474595.1 Longimicrobium sp. | reverse complement strand
AAGTCGCAGCAACAACTACGGGAAGCCTCGCAAACTGCGCGAGGCTGTTCGGCTCGGCAGCCGGTTCCGCTCTGGAGGACGCCTCCCCCTTTCATCCATCGTGGTCGCGCGAAGCGCGGTGTTCGACTCAGGATGACGTCTCTCGGTGGCGTTTGTAATGCACAGGTGATTGCCAGATCCAGTATCAGCCGTCCGCCGGCATCGCCCCCATCGTGACGCGGATGGACTGCTCGGGCGGCGCGGGGGCGTCGAGCAGATCGAAGCACACCGGCCCGGCCACGTGCGGCGGCGCGTCGCTTCCCCTCGCGACCGCCTCGACGGCGAGGGGGAGGATGCGGTGCTCCACGGCCAGGACGCGCGCGGCCAGCGCCTCGGGCGTGTCGCCAGGAAGCACGGGAACGGGCCACTGGGCGACGATCCGCCCCTCGTCGTAGCGGTCGCTCACCAGGTGCACGGTGGCGCCGGAGACGCGCACGCCGGACTCGATCACCGCGCGGTGCACGCGCATCCCGTACATCCCCTTCCCGCCGAAGCCCGGAAGGAGCGCGGGGTGGATGTTCAGCATCCGCCCGTGGAAGAGCTCCACCACCTCCAGCGGCACCAGCTGCAGCCATCCCGCCAGCACGATCAGGTCGATGCGGTGCCGCTCCAGCTCCGCCAGCATCCGCGCGGCCGCCTCGCCGCCCCCGATCTCCCGCGCGTCCAGCACGACGAACGCGATGCCGGAGCGCGCGGCCCGCTCCAGCGCGCCGATCCCCGCGCGGCTGGCGACCACGAGCTCCACCCGCGCGGCCGGCGCCGGCGCGGGGTTGAAGTGGTCGATCAGGGCCTGGAGATTGGTCCCCCCGCCGCTCGCGAAAACGGCGATGCGCCTGGGCTCGCGCAACGTATCGGCTCCGGTCCGGGAAAGGGCGGGAAGATACAGAGGACAGGGGACAGGGGACAGGGGATGGGGGATGGGGGAGGCCGCCGTCCGCGCCCTCCTCGCCAACGACGGTTGATACGGTCGGCAGCATGCGACAACGCAGCAGTAGCGCGGGGATGCCGGACGGGGAGTCCGCGAAAGCGGACTTCGGGCCGTTGTTGCCGCGAATTCATTCGCCTTCAGGAGAACTCATTCGCCTTCATAGGAATTCATCCCTCCCGGCGAGAATGCAAAGAGCCGCGGAGGACACCATCTCCCCCGCGGCTCTCCATCTCCCGTCACCCCCGCCGTTTCAGGCGAACTGCGATCCCCCGTAGTCGCCGATGATGAACGGGTTCGTCGCGCGCTCGTGGCCCACGGTGGTGTCCGGGCCGTGGCCGGTGTGGAGCGTGGTCGCGTCCGGCAGCGTCAGCACCTGCTCGCGGATCGAGCGCATCAGCGTGGCCAGGTCCCCGCCCGGCAGGTCCGTGCGGCCGATGGAGCCGGCGAACACCACGTCGCCCACCATCGCCACCCCGTCGCCCACCAGGATCACGTGCCCCGGCGCGTGCCCCGGCGCGAAGCGGATCTCCAGCTCGCACTCGCCGAAGCGCACCGTCTCGCCCACCACCAGCGCGTGGTCCACCGGGGGGAGCGGGTCCATCCGCAGCCCGAACCACTGCGCCTGCATCGGCGCGGCCTGGTACAGCTCGCGGTCGGCGTCGTGCAGCCAGATCGGCGCGCCGGTCTCCACGCGCGCCAGCGGGATCCCCTCCACGTGGTCGATGTGCGCGTGCGTCAGCACGATGGCCCCAATCTCGATCCCGTGGCGCTTCGCTTCGGCCAGCGCCTGCGCGGTGGCTGCGCCGGGATCGACCAGGATCCCCGCGTTCGTGGCCGCGCAGCTCAGCAGGTAGGTGTTCTCCGCGAACACCCCGCCGGTGAAGCCGCGGACGACCACGTCGCCCCTTCTCGCGTCACCCACGCACGGCTCCCAGGACCTCCTCGGCCCCGTGCGCGCCCGGGGCCGAAAAGGCCACGCGCCCGTCGCGGTCGATGAGGAAGGTGGCGCGGGCCACGCCGCCGTTCTCCTTCAGCACCCCGAACGCGCGGGCGATGTCGCCGTGCTCGTCCACGATCAGCGGAAAGTCCAGCATGTACTTGTCGGCGAACTTGCGGTGGCTCTCCAGCGAGCCCGGGTTCACCCCGAAGCGGCGGACGCCGGCGGCCTCGTACTCGGCGCCCTCGTCGCGCGCGGTGCACATCTGCCGCGTGCACCCCGGCGTGTCGTCCTTGGGATAGAACATGAGCAGGACCGAGCGGGTGCCGCGGAAGTGCGCCAGCTTTACCGTTCCGCCGTCGGTGGTCGGGGCTTCGAAGTCGGGCGCTTCGGCGCCGACGGGCAGCAGCTCTTCGGCCATGGGGCTCTCCAGGGCGTGCGATGGGGGTGGGGGATGAACAAACTTCGCATCCCCGCCCGCCGGTGGCAACTGCTCCAGACGTCCAACGCCGCCCGGACGCGATTCCCAGCGGCATCAGGATTTACGGATCGATGGAACTGCTACACAACTTCAGAGCGAAGAGATGGTATTTCGGCCACCGGATCGAAATTCCGGGGTATTGCGAAGGATCGATCTGGGGATTCAGGCAGGGCGGCCGAGCATCGCGGGCCGGTCGAGACGCGCCTCCACGGTGTGGCCGGCCGCCATCAGCGCGTGGACGGCCTCGGCGAGCTGGGCCTGCTTCACCATCACGTAGTCGGTGTCGTAGGTCATCACCGCGAACAGGCTGATGCCGGCGTTGGCCAGCGGCTGCGCGATGCGCGCGAACACGCCGGTGAGCGCGAAGGAGAGCGGCCCTTTCACGCGCAGGCAGCGCCACCCGGTCTCCGTCAGCACCTCCGCCGGCACCAGGTCGGCGCGGCAGACGATGGACAGCTCGTCGCGGGTGCGGGTGACGCACGCGACCTCGCCCGTCCACGCCCACACCGGCACGACCGCGTCCGCGGGGAGGCGCGAGACCGCGAAGGTGTCGTCGAGCAGCGTGAGCGTGAGCGGCGGCGGCGCGTCGCGTTTCTTCCGTCTCCTCATCGTCTCCGCCCGAGTTGCAACAGGTTGGCGGAGATGATGATGCGCATCGCGCGCGCCACCGGCAACGTGCGCGCCCTCCAGCGCGAGAGAAGTGGCGCCTCGCCTCCGCGGCATCGCGCCCTCTCCGGCCGGCCGAGGCCGTCCACCTCTCCCGTACCGGAAGAGGTAGCTGGGCGAGATTTGCGCTCCTGCCTGCGCCCTGGCCGCCTTGCAATGATCTCAGCTCACCGCCCGAATGCATGACAGCAGTCCCGAAGGGACTTTGTGCTGTTGTTGCCCTTGAATTCCATTCAGGGGGAAGCGGAGGCGCCAGCACATCGAAGGGGCGCCGGATCTCTCCAGCGCCCCTTCGATTTTCCATCTGCCGATTGCGCCCATCCATTGCGTCATCAGCAGTGCGGCCAAGGTCGCCGCCGCCGTCTTACGCGCAGCCGCAGCCGCCCTTGCGAACGCTGTCATCCTCCAGCGCCGCCTCCTGCTCGGTGGGCGCGCGCCAGCCGCCGGAAAGGTCCAGCATGCGGCGCAGCGAGCGCTCGGCGCGGACGCGCACGTCCTCGTCGAGGACCACCTCGTGCTGCTCGTGGTCCAGGCACCAGGCCAGCTTGGCCAGCGTGTTCACCTTCATGTTCCCGCAGATCGCCGCGCCCGAGAGCGGGATCAGCGTCTTCTCCGGGAAGCGCGCCTTCAGCCGGTCCACGATGCCGCGCTCGGTGCCGAAGATCACCTCGTCGTTCTGCTCGGCGATGTCCACCATCTTGCTGGTCGACGCCACCATGTCGGCCTGGGCCAGCAGGTCCGAGCGCGCCTCGGGGTGGATCACCACCAGCGCGCGGGGATGTGCCTTCTTCGCCGCGGCCAGCTCGTCGAGCACCAGGTCGTCGTGCACGTAGCAGTAGCCGTCCCACGCCACGATCGTCCCCGGCTCCACCTCGCCCGCGCCCTCGCGGCCGGCCACCACGTACGGGCGGCCCGTCTTCTCCGCCGTGTACTTCGCCAGGTTGCGGTCGGGCACGAAGAGGATGGTGCGGTCGCGCGGGATGGAATCCACCACCGCCACCGCGTTGGCCGAGGTGCAGCAGATGTCGCTCTCCGCCTTCACCTCGGCGGTCGAGTTCACGTACGCCACCACCGCCGCCTCCGGGTAGCGCGCCTTCAGCCGCCGCAGCGCGTCGCCGGTCACGAAGTCGGCCATCGGGCACCCGGCGCGCAGGTCGGGCATCAGCACCGTTTTCGCGGGCGACAGGATCTTGGCCGTCTCGGCCATGAAGTGCACGCCGCAGAACACGATCACGTCGGCGTCGGTGGCGGCGGCCTCCTGCGACAGCCCCAGCGAGTCGCCCAGGTAGTCGCTGACCTCCTGGATCTCCACGCGCTGGTAGTTGTGCCCCAGGATCACCGCGTTCAGCTCGCGCTTCCGCGCGGCGATGCGCTCCGCCAGCTCCTCGCGCGGGAGGGCGGAGTACTCCAGCAGCGTGCCGAGCTTCTGGGCGATCTGGATCAAGGCTCCACCTCCGGTTGGACCGAAGTGCGAAAGTACGAGAGCGCGAAGGTGCGAGAGTCACGGATCACGATGCGATCACCCGATGGAGCGAAAGCCGCAACGTTCTCGACATGAGAAAGATCGCAGGAAGGAAACGGCCACGCAAGGGGGATGCGACTTTCGTGGCGGGGACACACGCGGCGCGCGTGAAAACACCGGCGCTCAAGACTCAATCGGCCGTTGGCCGATCCCCATCCACACGCGCGGCGGGGGACCAGACGAGGCGCGTGGCGAGGGCCCAGCAGCAGACGGCGAGGAAGCCGATCAGCTCGCCGGCGGGCTTCACCGGGCGCCAGTCGGCGAAGATGCGGCGGGCGCTCTCCGCCAGGTCGCCCAGCCCGAACGCCGTTCCCGCCGCCGGGCCGATGTGCGTCCACAGCACGGGGATGACCGAGTAGCGCACCAGCGCCAGGATCACCGCCAGGCTGGCCAGCGACGCCACCAGCCGCCGCGGCGACCCGGCCGAGAACACGCTCCACGCCGTGATCGCCATCCCCATCACCACCACCCACTGCACCAGCCCCGGCGGCGGGAACAGGAACTCCAGCACCTGCGCGGTCGCCAGCGTCCCGTACGCCGCCGCCGCCCAGCCCGGGACGCCCGCCGGCGACGGCCAGGCGCCCCGCAGCACCAGCAGGTACGCCAGCAGCAGCGCGAACAATCCCTCCACGATGCCGAAGACGTGGTACTCCACGCCGTGCTCCGCCGGCGCGATCCCCGCCAGCACGGCGGACGCCAGGAAGAGGAGCGCGGCCGCGACGGCACGCTGGGCGGGGGTGCGGATCATCGCGGCAGCCATTCCAGCGGCCCGGCCCGCAGTTGCCGGCGGATGCGCGTGTCCAGGTCCGCCGCGCGGCTCCGCGTCCCCGGCGTGAGCGACACCTGCCGCAGGCGCTGCACCGACGCCAGCGCCTCGTTCAGCACCTGCGTGTCGTCGGCGCGGTACCACGGGCGCGCGCCGGAGCCCAGCATCAGCTCCGCGCGGTCGAGCACGATGTTGGCCCACAATTCCGTCGCGGTGCGCACCTGCGTGGTGTCGGCGGCGCGCTCGCGGGCGGAGAGCGCCTCCTCCTCCGCTTCCGCGTAGCGCGCGATCGCGCCCGAGGTGTCGCCCGCCACGCGCGCCCGCTGCGCCGCGTCCACCCGCTCGCGGGCGCGGGAAACGCGCGGCGTGAAGGCGTCCGGCCGCACCGCCACCAGCGCGGTGCTCCCCACCTCCGCCGCCGTCTGCGGCGCCGCGCGGTAGAGCAGGACCGCCAGCACCGTCAGCACGCCGAGAAGGATGAGCCCGGGGATGACGAACGGATCGCGCAGCCCGCCCAAGTCTCCGCGAACGGGAGCCGGAGCCGGAGCCGGCGCGGGCGCCGGCACCGTCGCATCGGGCGATGCGCCCGCACCCGCCGGAGGATGCGTGCTCAAAGCGGGAATGCCGGCGGCGCGAGTCCGCGAAGGCGGACTTCGGGCAGTTGTTGCCGCGAATTCATTCGCCCTTCCCTCCAGGATACCGGGGATCCTCCGGAGAATGGTGATCCGGGGGAAGATTGGAGATGAAGAAAGGGCCCGGCGTTCAGCCGAGCCCCCGCGAATCCAGCAACTCCCGGACCTCCTCCGAACGGACGGCCCAGTCGCCCAGGCGCCCGCGATGCGGTCCGTGCCAGTCCGAGCCCCCGGTGCGGAAGAGCCCCATCTCGCGCGCCACCTTGTCGAACAGCATGCTTTCCACCGGCGGCGTGTTGGGGCGGAAGCATTCGATCCCGTTCAGTCCCCACGACGCGAAGTTGCGCACCTCGCGGTCGAACACCTCCAGCTCCGGGTGCGCCCACACCGCCACGCCGCCCGCCGCGTGGATGGTGTCGATGGCCTCGCGCACGGTGGGGAACGGCGTCTCCACGAACGCGCTCCCGCCGTCCTTCAGGTACAGGTCGAAGGCCTCGCCCACGCTGCGGGTGTGGCCAGCCTGCTGCAGCGCGCGCGCCAGGTGCGGCCGCCCCAGGCTGGACGCCTCGGGCCCGGCGATGCGCAGCACGTCCTCGTACTGCACCCCCAGCCCCATCTCCTGCAGCCGCTTCACCATCTCCTGCATGCGGTCGGCGCGGCGGCCGCCCGCCGAGGCCTGGTGGCGCTGCAGCGAGGGGGCGTCGGGGTCCACGAAGTAGCCCAGCACGTGGATCTCGTTCTCGCCCTGCTTGCTGGAGAGCTCCACCCCGGGAATCACGGAAACCGGCTGCCCGCGCGCGGCGGCCAGCGCCTCGATCAGCCCCGCCGCGGTGTCGTGGTCGGTGATCGCGATCACGTCCAGGCGCCCCTTCACCGCGGCGTTCACCACCGCCGTGGGCGAAAGCTGGCCATCGGACGCGTGCGTGTGGATGTGCAGGTCGACGCGCTTTGAAATCATCAGTTTACAGTCGCATGGAAAGGGCCCGCCGCCGGAAGGGCGGCGCGCCCGTCGTGGGTCTTCAATGTGCGTGGTTCAGCGCCGCCAGGCCAGCCCGATCCCCCAGTCCGCGCCGTCGCCCAGGTTCACGCCCACGCGCAGGCTCAGGTTGGGCGCGAAGTCGAAGTCCGCGCCGATGTCGGCCAGCACGTCGAGCTCGGCGCCGGAGTTGTCGTCGAGCGCCGAGACCAGCGCCAGGCGCGGGTGCACGTAGGGGGTGATGGAGAGCCCCGGCTGCGCGAAGGTGTGCCCGAAGTCCACGCCCACCTGCCCGCCGATGCCGTCCACGTCGCCGAGGGCGCCCTGCGCGCCGAAGGTGAGCGCCAGGTCCACGGGCGCGGTGCCCAGCGCCAGCGGCTGGCGCCAGTCGGCGCCCAGCAGCACGTCGCCGTCACCCGCGTCGGCGAAGCCGGCGCGCAGCCCCAGGTCGCCGGTACCGAATCCGCGGCGCCAGATCCCCTCCACCGCCAGCTCGCCCGGCCCGTCGCTCAGGTACAGGCCGATGTCGCTGCCGCGGCGGGTGGACTGGAAGGTGGGGGTGAACACCTGCGCCCGGGCCTCGGCGGCAAGGGCGGTGAGCGCCACCGTGGTGGCGCAGACGAACGCGAGCTTCTTCATCCTGGCTCCCCTGATGCGGTCCGCAACGAAAGCCCCGCCCGGACCGATCCGGCCCGGCGAGGCACCACGGGTTCCTGATTACAAGTTTCGCACCAGCAATTTCCTTGTATCGGCCGCAACCGGAACCCGCAGCAGTCCGCCCGCGGCACAATCCATCCGCATCGCCGTCCGGATGCTGTACCTCGTTGCAACGCGCATAGTTCCGCCGATCAGTCCGGTTTCGAAAGCAGGGCGACGAGATCGGATCGCCGCGGAAGCCGGCGGGCGCCGATCCGCCGCATCTTCCGCCAGGACGGCAGCGTGTCATCGTGGCGGAGGGGAAGATGAGGGTAGGGGTGGGGAGGAAAATGCGACTGAAGTCGCGGCTACAACGGCACGCAGTCCGCCTTCGCGGACTCCACCTCGCGCATGCAGCGGCACCGGTGCGCGTATCCTGCATCGACGAATCGAGCGACGCGGCCCGTGCGTCACGAAGGCCGTGCGGCGGGCGTTGTTAACCCCGGAGGCGCCGCGAGGAATGGCCCGTGGCGCCAGTCACCCCCCGCGTGGAGGATGCCCTGATGCGCACGTTGTCCGTCCGTAGGCTGATGGTAGCGGCAGCCGCCGCGGTGCTGGCGGGATGCGAGGGGTCGTCTCCCACGGAGCCCCGGTTCGCGGGGCTGCTGGAGATCACGCCCGACCAGGCATCGTACGCGCCAGGGAGCATCGTGACGCTCACGCTGCGCAACCCGTCGCCGGTGGCGGTGTCGTACGTGGCGTGCGCGCACAAGGTGGAGATGCGGCTGAACGGGTTCTGGGTGGCCGCCCGGCAGCTGCCGAACTTCGCGTTGTGCGCGGCCGCCCGAGGGGTCGTGGAGCCGGGCCAGACCGTCGTGGAGAACGTGCTGCTCCTGAACGATCAGGCGCCGGGCACGTACCGCGTGCTCTTCGTAGACGTCACCAACGGCCCGGGCGCCGGCGGTGGGATCGACGAACCCTCTCAGACGTTCACCGTACGTTAGAGCACAGCTATCATATTGCAGGCGCTGAACTTGCGATGGTTTCCCTCCACGGTCCGGTCCGGCACATCCGCAAGGAGGGAATGGCGATGGAGAAGCTTCGGCTCACCCTGGAAGACCTGCGCGTGGACTCGTTCCCGGTGCAGGACCCGTCCGCGGACGAGCGGGGAACGGTGCGGGCGATGGTCACGATGCTGCCCTTCACCTGCCCCGAATGCCCGCCCACCCGCGGCCGCCCCACCTGTCCGTGATCTGACCGCCGCGACGCCATGACGGAGAACGGCCCCGCATCTTCTGGAGATGCGGGGCCGTTTCGTACTTCCGTACTCTCGTACTTCTTCAGTGCGTCACGCCGCGGTCGCGTGCTCGCTCAGGACGGTGACCGTGTTGTCCACCACCTGCAGGAACCCGCCGCTCACCGTGTATCGCTCGGAGTGCCCGCCCCGGTCGATGCGGAGCGTGCCCGTGCCCAGCAGCGCCATCAGCGGCGCGTGGCCGCGCAGAATGCCCAGCGAGCCGTTGTACGCGGGCGCCACCACCTGGTCGGCCTGGCCCTCGTAGATCGTGGCCTCGGGGGTGATGACGGAAACGCGCAGCCCGGTGCCCGCGTCGGCCGTCGTGGCGGGGGTGGCCATCTCAGGCCCCCGCCTCGAGCCGCCGCGCCTTCTCCTCGGCGCCCTCGATCCCGCCCACCATGTAGAAGGCCTGCTCGGGCAGGTGGTCGAACTCGCCGTTCACCACGCGCTCGAACGAGGCGATGGTGTCTTCCAGCTTCACGTATTCGCCCGGCGTGCCGGTGAACTGCTCGGCCACGTGGAAGGGCTGCGACAGGAAGCGCTGGATACGGCGCGCGCGCCCCACGATGACCTTGTCCTCCTCGGTGAGCTCGTCCATCCCCAGGATGGCGATGATGTCCTGCAGCTCCTTGTAGCGCTGGAGCGTCCGCTGCACCGAGGTGGCCACGTTGTAGTGCCGCTGCCCGATGTACTGCGGGTCCAGGATGCGGCTGGTGGAGTCGAGCGGGTCCACCGCGGGGTAGATGCCCAGCTCCGAGATGGCGCGCGAAAGCACCGTGGTGGCGTCCAGGTGCGCGAACGCCGTGGCCGGCGCCGGGTCGGTCAGGTCGTCGGCGGGCACGTAGATGGCCTGCACCGAAGTGATCGATCCCTCGCGCGTGGAGGTGATGCGCTCCTGCAGCTGCCCCATCTCCGTGGCGAGCGTAGGCTGGTAGCCCACGGCCGAGGGCATGCGGCCGAGCAGCGCCGACACCTCCGAGCCCGCCTGGGTGAAGCGGAAGATGTTGTCCACGAAGAAGAGCACGTCCTGCTTCTCCACGTCGCGGAAGTACTCCGCCACGGTCAGCCCCGTCAGCGCGACGCGCAGGCGCGCGCCCGGCGGCTCGTTCATCTGCCCGTACACCAGGGCGACGGACGACTCGGCCAGGTTGTCGTCGTTGATGAGCTTGGCCTCCTTGAACTCCAGCCACAGGTCGGTGCCCTCGCGGGTGCGCTCGCCCACGCCGGCGAACACCGAGCGCCCGCCGTGCCCCATGGCGATGTTGTGGATGAGCTCCTGGATGACCACCGTCTTCCCCACGCCCGCGCCGCCGAAGAGGCCGATCTTGCCGCCCTTCACGTACGGGGTGAGCAGGTCGATCACCTTGATCCCCGTCTCCAGGATCTCGGCCTTGGGCTCCAGGTCCACGAACTTGGGCGCCGGGCGGTGGATGGCCCAGCGCACCGCGTCTGCGGGGATGACGCCGCGCTCGTCCACCGGGTTGCCCAGCACGTTCAGGATGCGCCCCAGCGCGTTGGCGCCCACGGGCACGGTGATCGAGGTGCCGGCGTCGACCACCTCCATGCCGCGCACCACGCCGTCGGTGGCGCTCATGGCCACCGCGCGCACCTGGTTGCGCCCGATGTGCTGCTGCACCTCGAGCGTCACGTCCACCGCCTCCACGCCGGGCGAGGCGGGCTGGCGGATGACCAGCGCGTTGTAGATGTCGGGAAGGTGCTCGAACTCGGCGTCGATCACCGGGCCGATGACCTGCACGACGCGGCCGGTGTTCGGGGCGCCGGGCGCGACGGTCGCGGTCTCGGGAGCAGTGGCTGCCATGTATGTCTCCTTGTCGTTGATCCGTAGCGTTTTATTCCAGCGCCGCGGCGCCGCCCACGATCTCGGCGATCTCCTGCGTGATCGCGGCCTGGCGCACCCGGTTGTACGTGCGGGTGAGCGCCTCGAGCATGTCGCCCGCGTTGTCGGTGGCGTTCTTCATGGCGGTGCGCTGCGCCCCGTAGAAGCCGGCCACCGTTTCCACCAGCGCGCGGTACACGCTGTTGCGCACGTACAGCGGCAGCACCTGGCCCAGGATCTCGTCGGCCCCGGGCTCCAGGATGTAGTCCACCTCGCGCGCCCCCTCGGCCGCCTCGGGCGTGCGCACCGGCAGCACCTGCAGCGTCGTGGGCGCCGTCGACAGCGCGGACTTGAACTGCGCGTACACGATGTACACCGCGTCCAGCTCGCCGCTCTCGAAGCGGGCCATCAGCGGCCCCACCAGCCGCTCGGCGTCGGCCGCGCCGGGGCGGTCGCCCACGTCGCTGAAGGCGCCGCCCAGCGTTTCGCCCACGAAGCGGAAGAAGGAGATCCCCTTCTTCCCGCTCACGTGCAGCTCCACCTCGGTGCCGCGGCCGCGCAGCTCGCGCAGCAGGTCGCGCCCCTGGCGGATGAGGTTGGTGTTGAAGGCACCGGCCAGGCCGCGGTTGCCGGTGAGCACCAGCACGGCGGCGCGGCGGACCTCCTCGGGCTGGCGCAGCAGCGGGTACCGCCGGGCCAGCTCGGGGTTGATCAGCCGGCGCACCACGTCGGCCAGGCGCTCGGCGTACGGGCCGGCGGCGGCCACGCGGTCCTGCGCGCGCTTCAGCTTGGACGTGGCCACCATCTCCATCGTCCGCGTGATCTTGCGCGTGTTCTGGACCGAGCGGATGCGGCCCTTCAGTTCTCTGGCTTTTGCCATTTCAGTCCGTTGTCCCGGCGCTTCTGCGCCCGCCAGAGTACGAGAGTACGGGAGTACGGGAGTACGATGGTCTCGTACTCCCGTACTTTCGTACTTCCGTACTTAGTAGCTCTGCCTCGCGCCGGCCGCGTTCGCCTCGGGGCGGGCGGCCATGCGGAGCTGGTCCTCGCCCATGTGCCGGTCGGCGTCGGTCTCGTGCAGGATCGGGTTGTTCGCGTAGTCGTCGGTGCCCACCGGGCTCTTCGGATCGGCGAACAGCTCGCCGTACATGGCGATGGCCTTCTTCAGCGCGTCCTCGGTCTCCTTGGTGAGGTCGCGGGCGTCGCGGATCCCCTGCAGGATCTCGGGGTGCTGCGTGCGCAGGTACACGTGGAAGTCGCGCTCCCACGCGCGGATCTGCGGCACGTCGACCTCGTCCAGGTAGCCGTTGGTCAGCGCGTAGATGATGGCCACCTGGTGCTCCACCGGCATGGGCGCGTACTGCGGCTGCTTCAGCACCTCCACCGAGCGGGCGCCGCGCGCCAGCTGGCGCTGCGTCACCGCGTCCAGCTCGCTGCCGAAGGCGGCGAACGCCTCGAGCTCGCGGTACTGCGCCAGCTCGCCCTTCAGCTTGCCGGCCACCTTCTTCATGGCCTTGATCTGCGCCGAGCCGCCGACTCGGCTCACGCTGATGCCGACGTTCACCGCCGGGCGCACGCCCGAGTAGAACAGGTTCGACTCCAGGAAGATCTGGCCGTCGGTGATCGAGATCACGTTGGTGGGGATGTACGCCGACACGTCGCCCGCCTGCGTCTCGATGATCGGCAGCGCGGTCAGCGAGCCGCCGCCCATCTCGTCGCTGAGCTTGGCCGCGCGCTCCAGCAGGCGCGAGTGCAGGTAGAACACGTCGCCCGGGTACGCCTCGCGGCCGGGAGGACGGCGCAGCACCAGCGACATCTGGCGGTACGCCACGGCCTGCTTGGACAGGTCGTCGTACACGCACAGCGTGGCGGTGCCCTTCCCCTCGGCGTTCTTGGTGTACATGAAGTACTCGGCCAGCGCCGTCCCCGCGTACGGGGCGATGTACTGCAGCGGCGCCGGGTCGCTGGCGGACGCGGCCACGATGATGGTGTAGTCCATGGCCCCGGCCTCCTGCAGGCGCGCCAGCACGCCCGCGATGGTCGAGTTCTTCTGGCCGATGGCCACGTACACGCAGACGACGCCCTGGCCCTTCTGGTTGATGATGGTGTCGATGGCGATGGCCGTCTTGCCGGTGCCGCGGTCGCCGATGATCAGCTCGCGCTGCCCGCGGCCGATGGGAATCAGGGCGTCGATGGCCTTGATCCCCGTCTGCATGGGCTCCTTCACCGGCTGCCGCAGCACGATGCCGGGCGCCACGATGTCCACCTGGCGGCGGCCGCCGCTGGCGGCGATGGGGCCCTTGCCGTCCACCGGCTCGCCCAGCGGGTTCACCACGCGCCCCAGGAACTCGGGGCCCACGGGAATGTCGAGCACGCGGGCGGTGCGGCGCACCTGGTCGCCCTCCTGGATGACGGTCCAGTCGCCCAGCACCACGGCGCCGATGTTGTCCTCTTCCAGGTTCAGCGCCAGCGCCGTCACCGGCGCCCCGCCGTCGCTGGGGGTGATCTCGAGCATCTCGCTCGACATCGTGCCCATCAGGCCGTAGATGCGGGCGATGCCGTCCTTCACCTCCAGCACCTCGCCGATCTGCTCGGCGCCCAGGGCCTGGTCGTACCGCTCGATCTCGCCGAGCAGCACGTTCTTGATCTCGCTCGCGCGAAGCTGGGTGTCCGCCGCCATTTCCTCTATTCCTTTTCCGGTCCGGCGCACCGCCGGAGTGGGATGATGCCGACCGAACTGAAAGTCCTAAGTCCTAAGTGCCAAGTCCTAAGTTGTGCACCGAAGCCCCACTCAGGACTTGGGACCTGGGACTCAGGACTTCTTTTCCTATCCGTTCGCGACCTCCGTCAGCCGCCGGCGCAGCCCCGCGGCCCGGCTGCGGACGCTGCCGTCCAGGATCTCTTCGCCGTAGCGCACCACCATGCCGCCCAGCAGCGAGGGGTCCACCGTGAAGCTGGGGATCACCGTCTTCCCCAGGCGCCCGGCCAGCGCGCGGGCGATCTGCTCCTGCAGCGCGGCGTCGGGCTCGTGGCTGATGTGCACGTCCACCCGCACGCGCCCCATCTGCTCGTCCACCAGCCGGCGGTACTCGTGCGCGATGTCGGGAAGGAGCGCCTGGCGCCGCTTGTCGACCACCACCATCACGAAGCGCAGGAAGAGCTCGGGAACCTTCCCCTGCAGCGCCTTGCGGAGCGCGTCCTTGCGCTCCGGCGCGCTCACGCGCGGGGTGGACAGGAACTCGCGCACCCGCGCGCCCGAGGTGGCGTCGGCCAGCAGCTGCATGGCGCCGGCGTACTCCTCCACGGCGCCCGGGCCCTGCCGCCGCGCCAGCTCCAGCAGCGTCTCGGCGTAGTTGCGGGCGATGATCTCGCTGCGCATGGCGTCAGGCTCCCGCGGCGGCCGCGTGGCCCGCGGCACGGGCGGCCGTGGCCTGTCCGTCGAGGGCGGCCAGGTACCCCTGCACCAGGCGGCGGTTGTCGTCGCCGTTCAGGCTGCGCTGCACCAGCTTCTCGGCCGCGGCGATGGCCACGTCCACGGCGTCGGCGCGCACGGCGGCCTCCATGGTGGCGCGCTCGGCACTGATGTCGGCGCGGGCGCGGGCCAGCAGCTCGTCGTGCTCGCGGCGGGCCTGCTCCAGGATCTCGGCGCGCATGTGCTCGGCGGTGGAGCGGCTCTCGTTCAGCGCCTCGTGCACGCGGGCGCGCGTCTCCTCCACCAGGCGGCGCTGCTCGTCGGCCAGCGCGGCGGCCTCGGCGCGGTCGCGGTCGGCCTGGGCGATCAGGTCGCGGATGTGCTGCTCGCGCTTCTCCACCGCGCCCAGGATGTTGGGCCACGCGAACTTCGCCAAGGCCGCCAGGACGACCACGAAGATCAGCACGGTCCAGATCATCAGCCCGACGTTCACGTCGAGCGGGCCCTGCTCGCCCTGTGCGAGGGCGGGGGTGGCGGTAAGCAGCAGCAGGGCCGGAACGCCGGCCGACAGCTTCGAGATCATAGGTCTCAGCAGGCCTCGGAAATCGTCAGATGCTTTCGGCGGCGGGCGGGGGAAGTCCCCCCGCCCGCCCCGGTCCGTCCGTCAGTGGGGCAGAACGCCGTTCACCGTGCCGCGGACCATCAGGGCCACGATCAGGGCGAAGAAGGTGGCGCCCTCGATGAGCGCCGCCAGGATGATCCCGGCCGTCTGGATCTGCCCGGCGATCTCGGGCTGGCGCGCCATCCCCTCGGTGGCGCCGCGGCCGATCAGGCCGATCCCCAGCCCGGCGCCGATGATGGCCAGGCCGGCGCCGATGCCGGCGCCCATCAGGCCGTTGGCCAGGTAGCTGTAGTTCTGTGCCGCCGCCTGCAGCATGGTGCTTCTCCCTTGTGGTCGTTCCCTTCAGATCGGGCCTCCGCTCTCCCGGGCCCGGCGGGCCCGTGCGGCGCCGAGCCGGCCCGGGGGCCGCGCGCCTTCCCCGGGCGCCCATCTCCCGGGTACAGTACGACGGGGGTGGAGCCGTCCCCCGCCGGCGGCGATCCGGGCTCGCCGCGGGCCCTCGAGATCCTAAGTGCTAAGTCCTACGTGCTAAGTCCTAAGTCCGAAGTCCTGAGTCCTGAGTCCTGATGAAAGACCTGAGACCCGGCACCCGCCGTCACTCAGTGCTCGTGGCGGATCAGCCCGATGAACACCGACGTCAGCACCACGAACACGTACGCCTGCAGGAAGGCGACGAAGAGCTCGAGGAAGGTGAGCATCAGCGCCATCAGCATGGGCCCCACCGCGATGGCCAGCGACCCGAAGGCCAGCGCCACGCCGAAGAGCGAGAGCAGCACGATGTGCCCGGCCATCATGTTGGCCATCAGGCGCACCGCCAGCGCGAACGGCTTCGCCAGCTTCCCCAGCAGCTCCACCGGCGTCATGATGACCGCCATGATGGGCACCAGCGGCTTCGGCAGCCCGTGGGGGACGTACACGATCGTCTTCAGGTACCCCGCCGGCCCCAGCGCCACCATCCCCGACACCTCGACCACGATGAAGGAGATCAGCGCCAGCGCGGCCGTCACCGAGATGTTGGCCGTGGCGCTCGCGCCCCAGGGAAGCAGCCCGAACAGGTTGGCGAAGAGGATGAAGAAGAACAGGGTGATGAGATACCCCGCGTACTTCTCCCCCCCGTGGCCGATGTTGGGCATCACCACCTGGTCGCGGAAGAAGAGCACCGCCGCCTCGACCGCGTTGTGGCGGCGGGCGCCCGGCGAGCGCCCGGTCTCGCGGCGGCGCGCGGCCCGCCCGGCGGGGATGAACACGGCCAGCATCAGCAGCCCGGTCAGCCAGATGAAGACCACGTGGCGGGTCGGCGTCATGTCGACCGGGCCCACCTTCCAGCTCCCCGCCGCGGGAAGCTCCAGCTCGCCGAAGGGCGGGAACTCGAGCGTGCGGCCGTCCTGCACGTGGTGCATGGGGTCGAACTCGGCCGATTCGTGCCCCTCGCCGGCACTGGCGGGGGCGGGCTCGGCGGCCTGCGGCGCGCGCACCGCCTCGGGCGTCTCACGCGAGGGCACCGAGGTCTCCGGCACCTGGGCGTGCAGCGGCCCCGCGGCAGCGGCAAGGACGAGCGCGATCAGCGCGGACTTGAGCTTCATGCTTGCCTGGTCTTCGGCGTACGTGGCTTGAAGAAAGCCGGTTCCATCAGCGTGGTGAGCCAGAACACCGCCGCCAGCGGAAAAAGCGTGGCGCCCAGCGGAAGCCCGGCCTGCGGCACCGCCACCAGCGCCACCACGGCGAACGCGGCGAACCTCACCAGCAGCCCCACCCCGTAGGCGTGCCACACACGCCCGGGAAAGAGCCGCACCATGAACATCCAGAACACCGCCACCTGCACGGCGAACCCCGCCGCCGCGCCCACCAGCACGCCCGTCAGGCTGCCCGGGGCCACGGCGCGCGCGGCCGCGGCGGCCACCGCGGCCGCCACCAGCGCCGCCAGGGCGGTGTAGCGGATTCCCTGCTCCGTCATCGCTTCTCCTTCCTGTCCCGCTCGCGCGGGAGCACCACCAGGCGGCGGTAGATCGACCAGAACCCGGCCACCCCGCCCACCATCACCCCCGCGATCAGCAGCCACGGGTCGGTGCCCAGGCGCCGGTCCAGCCACATTCCGCCCAGCAGGAAGAAGGCGATCGAGGCGGCGAACTGCAGCCCCGCGCCCATCTGCTCGCCCAGGTCGGGACCACCTCCGCGGCGCGGTGGAAGGCGCGGATCCAGTGCCATTCGCGGGCTCTCCGGGGGCTCCAGGGGTGTTGGCGTGCCCAATATACGAGCTTGTGAAATTTTTCGCAAGCACGTCTCCGGGGTGTCACGAACCTTGCTTGACGGGGTGCTCACGGCGTCTCTATCTTGCGCTTCCGCGTCGCGGGAAAGGTGCGCCGCGGCTTCGATTTGCCGCGCCTGTCGGGCCGCCGCGCGGGCCCGCCCACCCCACTACCGGGAACCCCATGCGCTCCGTGCTCGCCTTCGCCGCCGCCGCGCTGCTGGCCGCCTGCGACCCGTTCCCCGTCCCCGCCGCCCCCGCGCCCGAGGGAGGGGCGTCCGGCGGCGCCTCCACGGGCCCGCTCGCGGCGTCGTTCCAGATCCAGCCCGCGGGCGACAGCGTGACGTTCGTGCTGGCCGTCACCAACTCCACGCAGGCGCCGCTGGCGCTGGAGTTCCGCAGCGGGCAGCGGTACGACTTCGCCGTGAGCGACGGCGGGCGCGAGGTGTGGCGGTGGAGCGCGGAGCGGATGTTCACGCAGGCGCTCGCCACCGAGACGCTGGCGCCGGGGCAGACGCTCACCTGGCGCGAGGTGTGGCGCCCCGATGCGTCGCTCCGCGGCCGCTCGCTGACCGCCACGGCCCGGCTCGCCTCCGCCAGCCACCCGGTGGAGCGCACGCAGACCTTCCGCCTGCCGTGAGAACGGCGCGCGCCGCCGCAGGAATCGTTCCCCGGTGACCACCACGGACCCCGCCGCCGCGGCCCCGCATCAGGCGTTTGCCGCGGACGCGCCGCTCCCCGCGATCGGCGACGTGCGGGCGGCCGCGCGGCGCATCTCGGGCGTGGTGCGCCGCACCCCGCTGGTGCGCTCCGACGCGCTGTCGGAGCTCGCGGGAACCGACGTCTGGCTGAAGCTCGAAACCCTGCAGCGCACCGGTGCGTTCAAGCTGAGGGGGGCGTACAACTTCGTCGCCTCGCTCGCGGACGCGGAGCGCGCGCGGGGGCTGGTGACCGCGTCCGCCGGGAACCACGGGATCAGCGTCGCCCTCTCCGCCCGCCTCCTCGGCGCCAGGGCCGTCGTCTTCGTCCCCGACGACGCGCCGGAGGGAAAGCGGCGCCGCATCGCCCGCGAGGGCGCGGAGCTGCGGCTCGTCGCCGGCGGCTACGACGCGGCGCACGCGGCGGCCGAGGCGTTCGCGGAGGAGAGCGGGGCTCGCTTCGTGAACGCCTTCAGCGACCCCGCCGTCGTCGCCGGGCAGGGAACGGTGGGGCTGGAAATCTTCGAGGAGCGTCCGTCCATTCGTACGGTGGTGACGCCCGCGGGCGGCGGGGGGCTGATCGGGGGGATCGGCGTGGTGGCGCGGGCGATCGGTGACGGCGTGCGCGTCGTGGGCGTCCAGACGGACGAGACCGCGGCGCTCCACGCATCGCTCGCCGCCGGGCGGCCGACGTCCTCCGTCTACGGGCCGACGCTCTGCGAAGGCCTGAGCGGCGACATCGACGAGCGCGCCTTCCGGCTGGCGCGCGAGGTGGTGGACGAGGTCGTGCTCGTATCGGAGGACGCGGTGCGGCGGGCGATCCGCTGGCTGGCGGCGGAAGAGGGGATCATCGCCGAGGGCTCGGCCGCCGTCTCGGTCGCGGCGCTGCTGGAGGGCGCGGCGGGGGAGATGCGGGGTCCCGTGGCGGTGGTGCTGACGGGAAGCAACCTGGACGCGGGCCGCCTGGCCGCGATCCTGAGCGGAGACTGATGGCGAACATCCTGCCGTACAACGGGGTCCACCCGCGCATCCACCCCTCGGCGTTCATCGCGCCCACGGCGGTGGTGATCGGGAACGTGACGATCGGGGAAGAGGCCAGCGTCTGGTTCGGCGCGGTGATCCGCGGCGACGAGCCGGACTTCGAGATCGCGGTCGGCGCGCGCACCAGCATCCAGGACAACGTGGTGCTGCACGTGAGCCGGCAGGGGGCCACGGTGATCGGTGCGGACGTCACCGTCGGCCACGGGGCGATCCTGGAGAGCTGCGTGGTGGGCGACGGCGCGCTGATCGGGATGAACGCGGTGGTGCTGCAGCGCGCCGTCGTCGGCGAGCAGGCGCTGGTGGCCGCGGGCGCGGTGGTCGGCTCGGGGAGCACGGTGCCGCCGCGGTCGATGGCGGCGGGGACGCCGGCGGTGGTGAAGAAGGAGCTGCAGGGCGAGTCGCTGCGCTGGGTGAGCACCAGCGCGGCCCATTACGTGGAGCTTTCGCGTACCTACCTGGCGCAGGGGATCGGCCGCGTGGACGGCCGGACGGGAGATGGCAAGGATGGCTGAGCTCACGCGCAGGGAGGCTTCTCCCGGCGACGACGGGGAGGGCGCCGCGCGGGGCGCGGCGGCGCACGACGGCGCTCCGCCCGCGACGCGCCGTTCCGCGGACGCGGGCGGCGGGAACGACGGCCAGGTAGAGGCCGTGGAGGAGCTGCTGCGGACGCTGACCGCGCTCTCCGGCCCCACCGGGCAGGAGGACGAGGTGCTGGCGTGGGTGCGGCGCGAGTGGGAGCCGCTGGGCGAGGTCACGCAGAGCCCGGTGGGGAACCTCTTCCTCCGCCTTCCCGGGCCCGGCCCCCGCGTGCTGATGGCCGCGCACGCCGACGAGCTGTCGCTGATCGTGCGCTCCGTCACGGCCGACGGCTTCCTGCGCGTCCTTCCCGGCGAGCGCGACCAGCACTCCTTTCCCTACTTCATCGGCACGCAGCTGAAGGTGCTGGCCGACGGCGGCCCGCTTCCCGGCGTGGTGGCCACCACCACCGGCCACGCGCTGACGCCGGAGCAGAAGAACCGCACCACGCTGGCGTGGGACGACCTGTTCGTGGACGTGGGCCTCACCGCCGCCGAGTGCGCCGAGGCCGGGATCCGCGTGGGGACGCGCATGGTGTGGGACCCGCAGGTGCGCCGCATGGGCCGCCTTCTCGTCGGCAAGGCGATGGACGACCGGCTGGGCGTGGCCGTGCTGGTGGAGGTCGCGCGCCGCATCGCGAACGCGGAGCGGCGCTTCGACGTGACGCTCGCGCTGACCGTGCAGGAGGAGATCGGAATGCTGGGCGCCAGCTCGCTGGCGCGCGACGGGCGCTCGTTCGACATCGGCTTCATCATCGACAACGGCCTGGCGGGCGACATCCCCACCGTCTCCGAGGGGCACGTGCCGGTGAAGCTGGGCCTCGGGCCCGCGCTGGTGCACCGCGACTCGTCGGTCCACTACTCACGCCGGCTGATCGGGGAGATGCGCGCGGTGGCCGAGCGCGACGGCATCCCCGTGCAGGACGTGGTGCTCTACCACTACTCGTCCGACGGCGCGCACCTGGTGCGGCAGGGGATGGAGTCGCTGCTCGTCGCCCCACCCATCCGCTACTCGCACTCGCCCTTCGAGGCCATCGACGTGCGCGACGTGGAGGCGACGGTGCGGCTCTTCGAGGGCTACCTCACCGACCGCGGCAACAGCTGAAAACAGCAGGCTTCACGCGGAGGAGCAGAGAAGCGGAGACGACACCTCCGTTTCTCTGCTTCTCTGCGTGATCTCCGTGATCTCACCCTGGATCGGTGAGGATTGCGAGAATCCCACTCCCGCCAAGTTCACTTGCAGGTTAACTTGAACATGCGCGAGATTCGATTCTACATCACGCCGTCCGGAAGATCTCCCGTCGAGGAGTTCCTCGACTCCCTGTCCGGGAAACAGGCGCAGAAGGTGATCTGGGTCCTCCGCGTGGTGGAGGAGATGGGGATCGTGCCTGCGCAATACTTCAAGAAGCTCCCCGGCACGGACGACCTCTGGGAAGTCCGCGTGCAGCACGGTGGCGATACCTTCCGCCTGCTGGGCTTCTTCGAAGGGCCGCGGCTCGTGATCCTGGTGAGCGGATTCAGCAAGAAAGCACAGGCGATCCCGCGCCAGGAGATCTCGGTCGCCGAAGAACGGAAACGTGAGTACGAGAGCAGGAGGCGAGACGATGAGTGATCTGGACCGGTACACACGGCGGCGAGCCGCGCGCGATCCCGAGTTCGCGGAGGGGCTGGAGAGCGGCTACGCGGACTTCAAGATCGGGATTCTGCTTCGGGAAGCACGCAAGGAAGCGGGGCTGACACAGGAGGAAATGGCGAAGCGCCTGAATACGAAGAAGAGCGCGATCAGCCGGCTCGAGAACCGGGCCAGCGACATCCGGTTGTCCACGCTGGAGCGGTATGCCCGCGCGCTCGGATGCCGCCTCTCGCTCGAGCTCCATCCGGCGCGGCTTGCCCAAACGAGAGCTGTCTGACACGGCGCGTCCAGCGTTCATGCGAAGCGGCCCGGCACTTCTCCTGGAGTACCGGGCCGCTGTCTCTTGCACTGAGCTACCGCGGCACCGGCGCGGGGCCGCGGACGCGGGGGTGGCCGCGGACGAGGAGCACGGGGATCAGGGAGCGGTGGCGGACCTCGTTGGCCACGCTGCCGTACAGCAGGTCGGAGATGAAGCGGTGGCCGTGCGTGCTCATGGCGATCAGGTCGCACTCCTCGCGCTCGGCCATCTGCACGATCTCGCGCGACGGATCGCCGCCGGCCAGCACCGCGTCGACCTCGATCCCCGCTTCGGCCAGCCGCGCGGCGATGGACTCGAGGTACGCGCGGTCGCGCTCCATCTCCTCGCTCTCGCGCAGGTTCAGCTGGCGCCAGTTGCGCGCCACCCACCCGTCGGCCACGTGCACCAGCAGCACCGACGCGCCGCACACGCGCGCCAGCCGAACCACGTGGTCCAGGATGGCCTCGTCGTACGGCGTGTTCTCCAGCGGAACCAGGATGCGGTGATACATGGCCTCTTTACCCCCCGATCCAGCCGCCGACGGTCTGCATCAGCAGCCATGCGTTCAGCCCCGCGATCAGCACCGCCACCGTGTACGCCAGCCCCTTCACCCACCACGCGTTGGCGAACTCGCCCATCTTGCGGCGGTCGCTGGTGAAGCCGACCAGGGGGAAGACGGCGAAGGAGAGCTGCAGGCTCAAAATCACCTGGCTGAGCACCAGCAGCTTGGCCGTCCCGTTCTCGCCGTAGATCACGGCCACGATCACCGCGGGAACGATGGCGATGGCGCGGGTGATCAGCCGCCGCATCCACGGGCGCATCCGCAGGTCCAGAAACCCCTCCATCACGATCTGCCCGGCCAGCGTGCCGGTGAGCGTGGAGTTCTGCCCCGAGGCCAGAAGCGCGAAGGCGAAGACGGCGCTGGCCCCGGCCGCGCCCAGCAGCGGCGTGAGCAGCTTGTACGCGTCCTGGATTTCGGCCACGCCGGTGTGGCCGGTGCGGTGGAAGGTGGCCGCGGCCACGATCAGGATGGCGGCGTTGATGAACAGCGCCAGCGTGAGCGCCACGGTGCTGTCGAGGAAGGCGTAGCGCACCGCCTCGCGCTTCCCCTCGGCGCTGATCTCGTAGCGCCGCGTCTGCACGATGGACGAGTGCAGGTACAGGTTGTGGGGCATGACCGTGGCGCCCAGGATGCCCATGGCAAGGTAGAGCATCTGCGGGTTGCGCACCACGTCCACGTGCGGCACGAAGCCGCCCAGCATCTCGCTCACGTCCGGCCGCGCCAGCAGGATCTCGAAGAGGAAGCACCCGCCGATGAGCGCCACCAGCGCGATCACCAGCGCCTCCAGCAGCCGGAACCCCTTCTTCTGCAGCAGCAGGACGATCAGCACGTCGAGCGCGGTCAGCACCACGCCCACCGCCACGGGAATGCCGAAGAGCAGGTTCAGCGCGATGGCCGAGCCGATGACCTCGGCCAGGTCGCAGGCGGCGATGGCCAGCTCGCACAGCACCCAGAGCGCGAACGAGACGGGGCGGGAGTAGTGGTCGCGGCACGCCTGCGCCAGGTCGCGCCCGGTGACGATCCCCAGCTTGCTGGACAGCCCCTGCAGCAGCACCGCCATCATGTTCGACAGCAGCACCACGCACAGCAGGCGGTAGCCGAAGGCCGAGCCGCCGGCCAGGTCGGTGGCCCAGTTCCCCGGGTCCATGTAGCCCACGGCCACCAGGTACCCCGGCCCGGCGAACGCCAGGAACTTGCGCCACCGTGATTTTCCGGCGACGGGAATCGAGCGGTACACGTCGGCCAGGCTGGGCGCCACGCGCGCCCGCCTCCACCCCGGCTCCGCCTCTTCCTTCTCGGCCGGCCTCCGCCAGCGCACGCGTTCAGGAAACACGATCTGTATCTTTCAAGATTCCAAGTCCGATTTTTAAACTCGCTTAAAAATCCTAACACGCGGCTCCCGGTGGCGCAAGAGTGCCGGGAATGCCCGGCGGCGGAAAGGCGACTGAAGTCGCGGCAACAACTACGGAAAGCCTCGCAAACTGCGCGAGGCTTCAACTGCGACAAAATCTTTTAGCCACCTGTCGTCGAGGCTACTCCGGCACCTCCGCGACCGCGCCGAATTCGACGCCCTTCTTCTCCCTGCCCAGCCACACGACCACGGCGGCGAAGGTGAAGACGGTGACGGCCATCATCGCCATGCTGGCCGCGTACGAGCGGCCGGTGGCGAACACGGACTCCAGGTAGGCGACCGAGCTGGCGATCAGCACGCCGCACTGGTACGCGAAGCCGGGGAGGAAGCCGCGCACGCTGTCCGGCGCCAGCTCGGTGATGTGCGCGGGGATCACGCCCCAGGCGCCCTGCACCATGAACTGCATCAGGAACGCGCCGACGACGAGCAGCGCCAGCGACGGCGCGAACGCCCACAGCGGCACCACGCAGATGCCGCCCACCAGCGACAGCACGATCGCCCGCCGCCGCCCGATGCGGTCCGAGTTCATCCCCACCACCAGCCCGCCGGCGATGGCGCCCAGCATGGAGATGGCCGTCAGCACCGCCCGCCGCCCGGGGGTGAATCCCCAGTCCCGCTGCAGGAAGGTGGGATACATGTCCTGCGTGCCGTGGCTGGCGAAGTTCATCCCCGCCATCATCACCGTGAGGTACAGGAACAGCTTCCACTGGCCGCCGATGGCCGCGCCCAGCCCGCTCCACGTGGCGTGCCGGGTGCGCTCCCACACCTCGCTCTCCTTCACCCGGTAGCGCACGAACACCGCCAGGAGCGCGGGAAGGCCGCCGATGAAGAAGAGCGGCCGCCATCCCCAGCGCGGGAACACGACCCAGTAGGCGAGCGCGGCCAGGAGGTACCCGGCCGCGTACCCCTCCTGCAGCAGCCCCGACAGCACGCCGCGCAGCTTCCGCGGCGCCTTCTCCATCGCCAGCGACGCGCCCACGCCCCACTCGCCGCCCATACCGATGCCGAAGAGCGCGCGGAACACCAGGAACCAGGTGAACGACGGCGCCAGCCCGGTCAGCACGGAAAGGAGGGAGTAGAAGACGAGGTTGATCATCAGCGGGCGGCGGCGGCCGTAGCGGTCGGCCAGCAGCCCGAAGACCAGCGCGCCCACCGGCCGGAACGCCAGCGTGAGCGTGATGGCGAGCGCGACCTCCCTGTCCGCCTTCCCGAAGCTGTGCCCGATGGCGGTGAGGCACATCACCACGAGAAAGAAGTCGAACGCGTCCAGCATCCAGCCCAGGAACCCGGCCAGCACGGCCGCGCGGTGGTCGCCGCCCCCGGCGGAGGCGGGGGATGGAGATGCGGAGCGCGCGAACGTTTCGGTCGCCATCGGCAGGGCGCGGAGGATGGGGATCGGGATGGTGACGGATGGGAGACGCGGAGAAGATGCGGCGGCGGAGCGGAGATGCAAAGATGTTGCTGTCACCTCTCCCAGGCTGTTTTGGGAGAGGTCGAAAAATGGAGATGGGGCGAGACGGCCGTTATGTCTCGCCCCATCTCCATTTTTCGGGTGAGGGCCCCCGCGGCGGCCGTGGTGCGCACCGTCACACGATCAGCTCCACCCGCTCGCCCTCTCCCTCCACCTCGTCCGAGTCCACGCCGGCGTCCCTGTCCGCGTCCACGCTCGTGCGGCGGATGAGGCGGGCGGGGTAGACGAGCTCCAGGAGCGGCGAGGTCATGAAGGTGGTGGCCAGCGCCATCAGCACCATCATCGCGAACACGGCGGGGGAGATGACGCCGATGTCCAGGCCGATGTTCAGGATCACCAGCTCCATCAGCCCGCGCGTGTTCATCAGCGTGCCGATGGCGCCCGCCTCGCGCCACCGCATCCCCGTCATCCGCGCGGCCACGGCGCCGCCGCCCAGCTTCCCGGCCACGGCGACGAGGACGATCAGGCCGCAGAAACCCCACATCTCCGCGCCCTCCACCAGCCCGATGCGCGTGCGCAGGCCGGTGAAGGCGAAGAAGAGGGGGAGGAGGAGCACCACCGTCACGTCCTCCAGCTTTCCCGTGAGCGCGTGGACGAACCCCTCGCCCTTGGGCATCACCGCGCCGGCCAGGAAGGCGCCGAAGAGCGCGTGGATCCCCAGCGCCTCGGTGGTCCACGCCGAGGCCAGGGTGACCAGGAGGACGATGGCCAGCACGTCCTGCGTCACCCGGCCGTCGCGCTCGTACCGCCGCTCCAGACGCGCCAGCAGCGGCCGTGCGACGAAGATCATCGCCGCCACGAAGGCGGCGGAGCCGAGCGCGGTGCCCCACCACGGCAGCCCGGCGTGCCCCGCGCGGACCAGCGCCACCACGCCGGCCAGGATGCACCACGCCGTCACGTCGTCCACCGCCGCGCAGGCGAGCGCCACGGCGCCCACGCGGGTGCGCAGCAGGTCGCGCTCGGTGAGGATGCGCGCGAGCACGGGGAAGGCGGTGACGCTCATCGCCGCGCCCATGAAGAGCGCGAAGCCGGTGAAGGTGACGCTCCCGTCCGAGAGCCGCGGATAGAGATGGAGCGCGAGGAGCGAGCCCAGGAAGAAGGGGATGGTGATGCTGGCGTGGCTGGTGACCAGCGCCGTGTAGCCGCGGCCGCGCAGGAGGCGCGGGTCCATCTCCAGCCCCACCAGGAACATGAAGACGAGGAGGCCGACCTGGCTGATGGAGCTCAGGAACCCCAGCGACTCGGCGGGAAAGAGCGACGCCGAGACGCCCGGCGCCAGCCAGCCGAGGAGCGACGGGCCCAGCAGGATCCCCGCCACCATCTCGCCCATCACCTGCGGCTGGGCGATGCGGCGGAAGAGGAGCCCCACCGCCCGCGCGGCCACGACGACGACGGCGATCTGCACGAGGAGAAGGCCCAGGTGCGGCATCAGCGGCGCCCTTCCTCGCCCGGGCGGCGGCCGATGCGCGCGGCGGTGTACGGCCCCTCGCACCCGTCCCGCGACGGCGACTCCAGCGCGAACGCCATCCGCCGCGGGGCCGCGGCGGTGTCCACGCGGGCGCGGATCACGGTATGCGGCGCGTCCCAGCAGTTGTCGCGCGGAGGGCCGCCGCCGGAGCGCACGACGAGGGAATCGCCGCGCAGCCGGCCGCGGTACTCGCGCCCGAACAGCGTCACCGCGACGTGGGTGCCGGACTGCGCGACGGTGAAGCGCATCTCCTCCAGCTCGCCGGCTGTGGGCGGGCGCACCATCCGGCGCGGCCACTCGATCTCCCAGCGGCCGCCGACGTCGGGCGGCGCGTGCAGGGCGCGGCCCGCGTGGAGCACGGCGGCCAGCCCGGCAAGCGGCAGTCCGACGAGCGCGGCGTAGGCCAGGAGCGGCTTCATCGCTTCGGGAGATGGGATCGGGATCGCACGAAAAATCCGCCCGGCGGGTGCGGGCGGATGCATGCGCGGAAATCTACCGCGTGCGGCGATGCCGCGAAACAAGGCCGGTCTCCTTGCCGCATCCGGCCCCGGGCGCGAGCATGTACGCGCTTTCCCGATCTTCATCCCCCCTGCCCCACCCGACCCGGACCGGACCATGCTCCGCACCCTGCTCCTCGCGCTGGCGCTCACGCTGGCGCCGGCGCTCGCCCCCGCGCAGGCGCCGGCGCCGCCCGCGGACACCGCGCACGCCGCCGCGGCCGGGCTCCCCGCGCCGAACCCGCCGCCGGTCGCCGCATCCGCCGCCGCGCCGTCGCCCGCGGACACGGGCGCGGTCCCCGTCCCGCCTGCGTCGGAGAAGGCGCTCCGCTACGAGCGCAGCGGGAACGTGCTGTGGGTGATCGGCACGCTGTGGAGCCTCCTCATCCCCGCGCTGATCCTGTTCACCGGCCTCTCGGCGCGGATCCGCGACCTGTCGCGGCGGCCGGGGCGGAAGTGGTACTTCACGCTGGCGATCTACGGCGCGCTCATCACCCTGCTGCTGTTCGTGGTGAACCTGCCGCTGGCCTTCTACGAGGAATTCGTGCGCGAGCACGCGTACGGGCTGTCGAACCAGACGTTCGCCAAGTGGGCCACGGACGCGCTGACGAACCTGGTGATCGGGATCGTGGGCGTCGCGCTGGTGATGTGGGTGCCGTACCTGCTGCTGCGGAAGAGCCCGCGCCGGTGGTGGCTGTGGACGGCGCTGGCGGGGATCCCGCTGATCGTGGTCACGGTGTGGCTGCAGCCGCTGCTGATCGAGCCGATGTTCAACCGCTTCGGCCCCATGCACGACAGGGCGCTGGAGCAGCGGATCCTGGCCGAGGCCGAGCGCGCGGGGATCGAGGGCGGGCGCGTGTACGAGGTGAACAAGAGCGTGGACACCAAGGCGGTGAACGCGTACGTCACCGGCTTCGGCGGCAGCAAGCGCATCGTGCTGTGGGACACCATCCTGCGGAAGCTGGACGCGCGCGAGCTGCTGTTCGTGATGGGGCACGAGATGGGGCACTACGTGCTGAAGCACATCGCCATCCTGCTGTCGATGTTCGTCGCGCTCTTGCTGGCGTGCCTGTGGCTGGTGCACGCGTCGTCGGGATGGCTGATCCGGCGCCACGGCCGCCGCTTCGGCTTCGACCGGCTGGACGACATCGCCTCGTACCCGCTGCTGGCGCTGATCGTGGGCGTGGTGGGGTTCGCCATCACCCCCATCCCCCTCGCCGTCTCGCGCCACCTGGAGCACGAGGCCGACCGCTTCGGGCTGGAGCTGACGCGCGACAACCACGCGGCGGCCACGGCGTTCGCCAAGCTGCAGGAGGAGAACCTGGCCACGCCCTACCACGGCACGCTGTACAAGCTGTGGCACGACAACCACCCGCCGCTGGGCGAGCGCATCGAATTCTGCAACACGTACAAGCCGTGGGCGCACGGCCAGCCGCTGAGGTACGGCGGGCACTTCAAGGACCCGGCGCCGGCGCGGTGACCGGCATCCGGGGGGATTTTCACGCTTCCCCGCACCGGCGACTGAAGTCGCAGCGTAATCGTTCAGTCGGTGCAACAAAGTTGTGGACTTTGTCCACGAGAGCCACTACATCTTGTGGCTCATGAGCCTCATCGAGCAGTTGGAAGCGAGTGGCGAGGTCCTTTCGCCTGCGG
>NZ_DATIND010000110.1 GCF_035474595.1 Longimicrobium sp. | reverse complement strand
CGTCGTTCTCCGCGGCTCCGCGTCTCTGATATCGTACGAGATCCGGCAATCAACCGTGCATTGCAGATGCACAGAGAGACGTCATCCTGAGGCCGACCACACCATCTTTGCGCAGCACGAGTGGTTGCAGGCCGAAGGATCTACAGGCGAGGTCGCACGTACGCTGCCGGCTTGCACGATCGATCCCCCCCGAATCCGGAATAAGTGATCACCCGCCGGCGGCGATGTCGGACGCCGGCGCCAGAGCGGCGGCGAGGGACTGGGTGAGGCGCGCGGCCAGGTCCTCCACGAACGGCGGCTGCAGCAGCGTGCCGTGGCTCCCCGCGATGCGGTGCACGGTGGCGCCGCCGAGCGCGCGCGAGCTCCAGAACTCGATCGCGCCGTCCACCGGGAGCGCGCGGTCGCTGGCGGCGGTGCGGACGTACGTCAGGTGGCCGTCGTACACCGGCGGGTCGTAGCTCACCAGCGCGCACAGGTTGGCCAGCCGCACGCGCGTGAGCGTCAGGATCTCGTCCACCCGCGACTCGGGGAGCGCGCGCGGCGAATTCACCTGCCGCACCGCCTCGACGGCCTGCTGGCGCGGGGGGAGATGCGTGATCTTCTCCACCCGCACCAGCGACGCGCCCGCCCAGCCGATCAGGTCGGCCACGATGCGCTGCAGCACCCGCGCGTGGTCCAGCGTGTCGTCAACGATGCGCTCGCGCGGCGTGGGGATGCCGGTGTCGAGGAGCGCCACCAGCGCCACGTCGTGCCCGGCGGCGCGCATCTGCCGCCCCATCTCCCACGCCACCAGCCCGCCGAACGACCATCCCCCCAGCAGGTACGGCCCCTCCGGCTGCAGCTCGCGCACGGCCGACGCGAAGTACGCGGCCACCTCCTCCACCGTCTCCAGCGGCAGGTGCCCGTCGTCGATGCCGCGCGCCTGCAGGCCGTAAACGGGCTGGTCCGGGCCCAGCAGCCCGCCGAGCGGGTGATAGCACACCACGTGGCCCCCGCCCGGCGGTGCCAGGAAGAGCGGCGGGCGCCCGCCGTGCGGCTGCAGGGGAATGAGCGGGGGATGCACCGCCGCGCGCTCGCCCGCCAGCACCCCGGCCAGCCGGGCCACGGTCGGCGCGCGGAGGATGGCGGCCAGCGGGAGCTCGCGCCCCAGCTCCGCGCGCACCCTTGCGGCCAGCCGCGCGGCGATGATGGAGTGCCCGCCCAGGTCGAAGAAGTCGTCGTGGATCCCCACGCGCTCCAGCCCCAGCACCTCCGCCCAGATCGCCGCCAGCTTCGCCTCGATCGGCGAGCGCGGCTGCGTGGCGCGGCCCGTCGCCGCCGCCTCGTCCGCGGGGGGATCGGGAAGCGCGCGGCGGTCCGTCTTCCCGCTCGACGTCCGCGGGAGCGCGTCCACCCACGCGAACGCGGCGGGGACCATCGCGTCGGGCAGGCGGCCGCGGAGGTGCTGCCGCAGCTCCGCCGAGGTGGGCCGCGCCTCGCCGTCGCGCGACACCAGCCAGGCGACCAGCCGCCGCGCCTCCATCGCGCCCCGCGCGTCCACCGCCGCCCCGGCGACGGCGGGATGCGCGGCGAGCGCCGTCTCCACCTCGCCCGTCTCGATGCGGACGCCGCGCACCTTCACCTGCGCGTCGCGGCGGCCCAGGTGCTCGATGGTGCCGTCCTCCAGCCACCGCCCCGCGTCCAGCGTGCGGTACATCCGCGATCCCGGCGCTCCGCATGGGTCGGGGACGAAGCTCTCGGCGGTGAGCGCGGGGCGCCCGGCGTATCCCCGCGCCACCCCCGCGCCGCCCAGCCAGATCTCACCGGGGACGCCGATCGCCGCCGGCCGCATCGCCGCGTCGAGGACGTACGCACGGCCGTTGGCGAGGGGAGCGCCGATCGCCATCCGCCGCACGTCGCGCGGGACCTCCCACGCCGTGGAGTAGGTCGTATCCTCCGTCGGCCCGTAGACGTTGACGACGCGCTGCAGCGTCCCCGCTCCGTACAGGTCACGCGCGAGCGCCGGCGGCACCGGCTCGCCGCCGATCATCAGCGTGCGCAGCGTGGCGGGAAAGCGGCGCTCGCGCAGCAGCTCCGCGGCGATGGAGGGAACCATGAAGGCGAGCGTGGGCGCGCTCCCGTCGGGCACCGCGTCGAGCGGGCCACCGGTGAGCACCACCCGGCCGCCCCACGAGAGCGGTCCCCAGATCTCCATCAGCGTCGGGTCGAAGGTGACGGAGGACGCGGCGAGGACGCTCTCCCGCTCCTCCTCGGCCACCGTCCGCCGAACCCACTCCAGCAGCGCGGCCGCGCCCCGGTGCTCGATCTCCACCCCCTTGGGGACGCCGCTGGAGCCGGAGGTGGAGATGACGTACGCGAGGTTCCCCGGCGCCGCCGCCGCGGCCAGATCGGCGTCGCTCTCCGCGGAGAAGTCGGCGGAGTTGAGGGAGATGGCCATCACCCTGCCCGCCTCCTCCAGCGCGCCGCGTGACGCGTCGTCGGTCAGCACCGCCTGCGCCCCCGCCGCGCGCAGCACCGCGGCGATGCGGGCCGGCGGATGCGCGGGATCGAGCGGGACGTAGGCGGCGCCGGACTTCAGCACGCCCAGCATCGCCGCGACCAGCTCCGGCGTGCGCCGCATGCAGACGCCCACGCGCGCCTCCGGCCGCGCGCCGAGGCGGCGGAGGCGGTGGGCGATGCGGTTGGCGCGCGCGTTCAGCTCGCCGTACGTCGTCCCCCCATCGCCGTCGGCCTCGATGGCGATCCGATCGGGCCGCTCGCGCGCATGCCGCTCGAAGGCCTGGTGGATGCAGAGCGCGGGGATGGGGAGATCGGTGCGGTTCCAATCCATCGTCACCCGCCGCACCTCCTCCGCGTCCGCGAGGGGGACAGCGGCGAGGGGGCGATCCACATCCCTCGCGAAGCCCTCCAGCATCACCCGGAGGCGGCGGAGGAGGCGGTGCGCCGTGGCCGGCTCGTAAAGATCGGTGGAGAACTGCAGCTCCAGGTGCAGACGGCCGCCCATCTCCTCGGCCACCAGCGCCATGTCGAACGCGGAGGTGCCGGTGTCCACCACCTCGTACGACGCTTCGATCCCCGGGAACGAGGGGTACGCGGCGGCGTTGTCGCCGTAGACCAGGAGCGACTGCACGAGCGGTGGCCGCGCCGGATCGCGCCGGACGCCCGCGATCTCCACCGTGCGGTCGAACGGGAGCCGCGCGTGCTCCCGCGCGCCGACCACGGTGCGGTGCGCGCGCCGGATCGCCTCGCGCACGGTCGGATTGCCATCGAACCGGAAGCGCAGGGGGACGGTATTGGCGAAGAAGCCGATCGTCCCCTCCGTCTCGGGCATCCACCGGTTCGCGTCCAGGGTGCCCAGGAGGAAGTCGTCCGCGCCGGCGTGGCGATGCAGCACCGCCGCCCACGCCGCCGCGAAGACGGCGAAGGGCGTGGTCCCCTCGCGCCGCGCCAGCGCGCGCACCTCCGCCGTCAGCGCGGGCGCAAGCTCCGCCGCCGCTTTCGCGCCACCGAGCCCCTGCAGCGGCGGCCGCGCGCGGTCGGGGATGATCTCGAAGACGTGCGGCGCTGCCTCCAATTCGCGGCGCCAGAACTCGGCGTCCGCGGCGAGCGTCCGCTCGTCCAGCGCCTTCCGCTGCCACGCCGCGAAGTCGCGGAACCGCGCCGCCGGCGGGGGGAGACTGGCATCGGTACCACCCCGCGCCGCCGCGTAGAGCGCGCCCAGCTCGCGTCGCAGGATTCCCGTCGACCACCCGTCCCCCGCGACGTGGTGCAGGGCGATGACCAGGACGTGCTCGCGCGGCGCGACACGGACGAGCAGCGCGCGCATCAGCGGCCCGCGCGCCAGGTCGAACGTGCGCGCGAGGAAGGCGCGCACCTGCCGCCGCGCATCCGCCTCGCGCTCCGCTTCGGGGAGGTCGGTGACGTCCGCCGTCTCCCAGCCGACGTGCGGCTCGGGGCTGGTGGCCGCCACCGGCTCGCCGTCCGTCTCCCCGAACGTCATCCGCAGCACGTCGTGCCGCGCGGCCAGCGCACGCAGCGCCGACTCCAGCGCCGCCGCGTCGACGCCGCCATGCAGGCGGTAGCCGATGGGGATGGTGTAGACGGCCGCATCCGGCGCCAGGCGGTGCAGGAACCAGAGGCGCCGCTGCTCCCACGTCAGCGGCACCGGCCCGTCCGCCGCGCGGGGGATGGCGCCTGCGGCGGGGCGCCGGAGCATGGCTTCCAGGAGCGCGCGCTTGGCGCGGGAAAGGCCGGCGAAACGGTCCGTCAGCTCGGTCATCGGGCGGGAGACGAGCGCGGGGAGGTGGGAGGACCGGCGGCGAGTGCGCCGAGCGGCGCGGAGTACGATACCGCGCGAGGTAGCGCGGATCAACGGCGGCGGATGGCTGGAGCCGAAGACCGCCTCTTTCGTGCATCTGGTGAGATCCTGCTCCGATCGCTGGCGTCTTCGGCGCTGGCGATCGTCGCACCGCCACAAAGCGGCCGCATGGAGACCTTGACCGGGGGATACAAGTGTCGAGATTTGGACCAGCACCACTCTGCTTACCGTGAAAGGAGCGTATGGTCACGCACATCGACGCTTCGAACACCCCCGGCACAGGGCTGGATCCGGACGAGGAGCGTGCGCTGGATGCGCGCCTCATCGCCGCCGGGTACCGGATGCCGACCGGTTCTCTCAACCGGCCGCGACGCCTGGCCAAGAAACGTCCGCGGTGGCTCGCGTTCCTCTACTCGCTGATGCAGGGGCGGGACTGAAGTGGTGTTCTGGGACACGAGCGCGCTCATCAAGGCGTACGCCACGGAACCCGGGAGTGCCACCGCGCAGGCGGCGCTCAAGGCCGTGCCTTCCCGGCGCGCCGCGGTTTCCGACTTCGTCGCCCTGGAGACGCTTTCCGTGTTCGCCAAGCTGCTCCGTACCGGCACGTTCTCCGCCTCGGAGTACCGCTCCGCGCGTGGAGAATTCCACAAGGACTATTCCGGCAACTTCGTGGAGGTGCTCGTGGAGCAGCGGATCCGCACGAACGCGCGTGCTCTGATCGAAACGCACCGCAAAGCCGGCGTCGGCGCGCTCGACATCCTGCACCTTGCCTGCGCGCTGGACGTGAAAGCTGCTTCGCATCCGCGGCCGGTCGTGTTCGCGGTGGTCGACGCTGCACTGCGCAGGATTGCCGCGCGGGAGGGGCTACGCACGTTCGATCCCGAGACCCAGACCGTGTCTGATCTCCTGGCCTCGATGCGCTGAGCAGGCGCGTCGATCTGCAGAAAACACCCCGCGTAGCCGCAACAGCTTCGCGGGGTTCGTCGTTCCCGCGCGTGCGATCCCCTCGTCCGGCACGGTCCGTCCGCAAAGTCCGGACAGCGGCGGGCGAGCGGAACCGGACGCCCGGCGCGGCGGCGGAGGCGCATCATGCGGAGGCAGGCGGCGGAACGTGTCGCCGCCGTCTTGCACCCGCGGCATCGTGCCGTGGCGCAGTCGCCCGCCGCCGGGCCCCTCCCAATCCACTGGGCCCGGCGGCCCTTTCACGGCGCCGCGCGGGCGGCGCGGGAGGAGGCCCGATGAACGCGCGAGACCTGATGAGCCGCGACCCGGTGGCGGTCACGCCCGGAGACCCGCTCCTCCGCGCCGCCGTCGCCATGCGCGACCTGGAGGTGGGGATGGTGCCGGTGGTGGGCAGCCGCGAGGAGATGCGCCCCGTGGGGGTCATCACCGACCGCGACATCGTGGTGCGGCACGTGGCGGCCGGGCACCTGACCTCGTGCACCTGCGCGCAGGTGATGTCGCGCGGGCCGCTGGTGGCCGTGGCGCCCGACACGCCGCTGGCCGAGGTGATGCACCGCATGGCCCGCCACCGCGTGCGCCGCGTGCTGGTGGTGGACGCCGGTCGCCTGGTCGGCGTCGTCTCCGCCGCCGATATCCTGTCGCGCGAGCAGCGCCTCGCGCCCGAGCTGGTGGAGGCGGTCCTCCAGCAGATCGCCGAGCCCGAGCTGGCCGGCGTGTGAAACATCGGGGGAGGGCGCGAGGTAGCCGAAGCGCGCCGGAAGCCCGGCACACGATGGCGGCGCACTCCCGCGCTCCCGCACTCCCGCACTCACGCACTTCCGCACCCTCCGGCGCGGTTTTCGCGACCGCGGCGGCCGGACCACGAACGGAGACGGCTGCGTGAGCGACGAACGGGTGCCCCTCACGCCGGGGCAGGCGCTGCTGCACGGGCTGCTGGAGCCCGCGCCAACGAAGATCGTGCTGGTGGTGATGGACGGGCTGGGCGGACTTCCCATGGCGCCCGGCGGCAAGACGGAGCTGGAGGCGGCCCGCACCCCCAACCTGGACCGCCTGGCCGCGCAGGGCACGGTGGGTCTCAGCATTCCCGTGGCGCCGGGGATCACGCCCGGGTCGGGGGTGGGCCACCTGGCGCTCTTCGGCTACGACCCCGTGGCCCACCCCGTGGGCCGCGGCATCCTGGAGGCGCTGGGGATCGGGATGGAGGTGGGCCCCGGCGACGTGGCGGTGCGCGGCAACTTCTGCACGCTGGGCGACGACGGCACCGTGGCCGACCGCCGCGCCGGCCGCATCTCCACCGACGAGTGCCGTCGGCTGGTGGAGATGCTGCGCGAGCGCGTCTCCGTTCCCGGCGTGGAGCTGACGCTGGAGCCGGTGCGCGACTACCGGATGGCCGTGCGCTTCCGCGGGACGGGGCTGGGCGACCGGGTGAACGACACCGACCCGCTGGAAACCGCCCTCCGCCCGGTCGATCCGCAGGGCGACGACCCGCCCTCGCAGCGCACCGCCCGCGCCGCCGCCGAGATGCTGCGGCAGGTGCGCGAGGTGCTGCGCGGCGCGCACCCGGCCAACTATCTCCTCCTGCGCGGCTTCAGCGCCCTCCCGCACTTCCCCTCGTTCGCCGACGCGTACGGGCTGAACGCCGCCGCGCTGGCGCTCTACCCCACGTACCGCGGGCTCGCGCGGCTGGTGGGGATGACGGTGCTGGACGCGGGGAGCACGATCGGCGAGCAGATGGGGGCGCTGAAGCGGCACTGGGGCGCACACGACTTCTTCTTCGTGCACCACAAGCCCACCGACAGCAGCGGGGAAGATGGAGACTTCGCGCGGAAGTGCGCCGCGATCGAGGCGCTGGACGCCGCGCTTCCCGCCATCCTGGAGCTGAGCCCGGACGTGCTCTGCGTCACCGGCGACCACTCCACCCCGGCGCGGATGCGCGCGCACTCCTTCCACCCCGTTCCCCTCCTCCTCTGGGCGCCCGCGTCCATGCGTCCGGACGAGGTCACCACATTCGGCGAGCGGCCGTGCATGCGCGGCGGCCTGGGCCAGCTGCTGGCGAAGGACCTGATGCCCGTCCTTCTCGCCCACGCGCATCGCCTGAAGAAGTACGGCGCCTGAATCCCCCCGATCGGGTCGAGGTCACACGGAGTCACGAGTCAGCGGAGGAGCTTCGGTGCCCTCGATCGGCTTCCGCTGACCCCGCGTGGCCCCTGCCGTTGCAATGCGATGCGGTGAAATGCATCGCCCGCTGCACACCACCATTGCACCCCGTTCGGCAGGTAAACGGCGTTCACGGCCGCAGCGGGTCATGGTGATGCACGGGGATGCCTGTTTCCACGCGGATGCGCAAGGTTTGCATCACGATAAGGTTACGCGAACCGGCGATGTGGCACGTGAGTCGCAGGACGGGGGTGGTTGCACGATGCTCTCGCCGGTTCGGAACGGATGTGATGCCGAGCAAATCGCCCGCCGATCCCGGGGACTCGCCTCCCGGATGGACCCCCTCCCCCCGGGACGGGGGCTTCGACCCCTCGCGCTCCGCCCGGGGTGGCGCGGACTTGTCCGCCGACACCACGGACCTGCACCGGCTGCTGGTGGAGAGCGTCCGCGACTACGCCATCTTCGTGCTGGACCGCACCGGCCACGTGCTCACGTGGAACCCCGGCGTGGAGCGGCTGAAGGGGTACACCGCCGACGAGATCATCGGCCGGCACTTCTCCACCTTCTACCCCGCCGAGGACCTGGCCTGGAACAAGCCGGCGTGGGAGCTGGAGGTGGCCACGCGCGAGGGCCGTTTCGAGGACGAGGGGTGGCGCCTCCGCAAGGACGGCTCGCGCTTCTGGGCCAACGTGGTGATCACCGCGCTGCGCGATGAGATGGGCGAGCTGGTGGGCTTCGCCAAGGTCACGCGCGACCTGACCGAGCGCCGCGCCGCCGAGGAGGAGCTGCGCCAGAGCGAGCAGCGCTTCCGGCTGCTCGTTCAGAACGTGCGCGACTACGCCATCTTCATGCTGGACCCCGGCGGCCACATCATCAGCTGGAACGAGGGCGCCCAGCACATCAACGGCTACAGCGAAGCCGAGATCCTGGGGCGCCACTTCTCCATCTTCTACCCCGACGAAGACATCGGCTGGGGGAAGCCGCCCTGGGAGCTGGAGGTGGCCACGAGCGAGGGCCGCTTCGAGGAGGAGGGGTGGCGCATCCGCAAGAACGGCGAGCGCTTCTGGGCCAACGTGGTGATCACCGCGCTGCGGGCCCCCGGCGGCGAGCTGCTCGGCTTCACCAAGGTCACCCGCGACCTCACCGAGCGCCGCGCCTCCATGCAGCGCGAGCTGGCCGACGCGCGCCGCCTTGCCGCCGAGGAGACCGCGCGCGCCATGGCCGAGTCGCGCGCGCAGGAGCTGGGCGCGCTGAACGAGCAGCTCCGCACCCAGGCCGAGGAGCTGGAGCAGCGCCGCCGCGAGGCCGAGCAGGCCAACCGGGTGAAGAGCGAGTTCCTGGCCGCCATGTCGCACGAGCTGCGCACGCCGCTGAACGCCATCGGCGGCTACGCCCAGCTCCTGGCGATGGGGATCCAGGGCCCCGTGAACGAGGAGCAGGAGGCCGCGCTCCACCGCATCCAGCGCAGCCAGCAGCACCTGCTGGGGCTGATCAACGACATCCTGAACTTCAGCCGGATGGAGGCGGGCGAGGTCACCTACGCCGCCGACCCCATCCCCGTGCAGGACGCGGTCGAGGCGGCCTCGGAGATCGTGGCCGTTTCCGCGAAGACGCGGGGGGTCGCGCTGGAGGTGCGCCCCGGCGCCCCGGCCACCGTGCTGGGCGACCGCCCCAAGCTCGACCAGATCCTGCTGAACCTGCTCTCCAACGCCATCAAGTTCACCGAGCCCGGCGGCCGCGTGACGCTGGAGCACGGCGTGGAGGACGGCCGCGTGGCCATCCGCGTGCGCGACACCGGCATCGGCATTCCCGCCGACAAGCTGGAGGCGGTGTTCGAGCCGTTCGTGCAGGTGGGCCGCTCCCTCACGCACCCCGCCGAGGGCACCGGCCTCGGCCTCGCCATCTCCCGCGACCTGGCGCGCGGCATGGGCGGCGACCTGACGGCCGTGAGCACCGAGGGGAAGGGCTCCGTCTTTTCGCTGACCCTCCCGCTCTCTCCCTGAAGGGAATGGTGCGAAAGTGCGAAAGTGCGAGAGTGAACCAACGCACTTTCGCACTTTGATTGGATGGGGAGCTCCCCGACACGACAGGCGCCGTCCCCCCGACATTCCCATCCTCCCCTCGCGCGCATGCTTCCGGTGGAGGCGGGTGCCGCGCGCGCCCGTCCGGACCGCCGCACGCGGGAGGACCCATGACCGAACCCATCCGCACCCTCGTGGTGGGCGTTGCCACGCTGGCGCACGACGACCCGGCCCAGCCGCACGCGGGCGAAGACCCGGTGCTTGCGCCCGCGGTGGAGCTGGCGCGCGGCCTGGGCGCCACGCTGCACGTGGTGCACGTGTACGAGAAGCCCGCGCCGGTGCTGGCCGCGTACGCGCAGTCCATGCCGTATGCCGGTGGCGGGCTCTGTGCGCGGTACGGCCACGACCTGCTGGACCGGCTGCGGCAGCAGGTCACGCGATTCGGCTACGAGCGCATCCGCTGCCACGCGGCCGAGGGCTCGGCCGGGCGCACGCTGGTGGAGGTCGCCGCGCGCGAGAAGGCGCAGGTGGTGGTGGTGGGCGCCACCCGCCGCGGCCGCTTCTGGCGCAACCTGCTGGGCACCACGGCCGACCGGGTGATCCGCGGCTCGCCGGTGCCCGTCCTCGTTCTGCACCAGCCGTTCGGCGCGCCCGTGCGCCGCGTGCTGCTGACCACCGACCTGTCGCACGAGAGCGCGCGGCTGCACGACCGCGGCGCCGACACCGCCGCCGCGCTCTTCGGCGGCGCGCTGGAGCTGCGCACGCTGATGGTGGTGTGGTTCGACGTGCTCCTTCCCCCGCCGCTGAGCGAAGAGGGGCTCCGCGAGGCGGCCGCGGGCGAGCTGCGCGAGTTCGTCGCCCAGCGCCCGCGCGCGGACCGCATCCAGCCGCGCGTGCGCTTCGGCGAGGTGCCGCGCGAGGTGGTGCGCGAGGCCGAGGAGTGGCCCGCCGACCTGCTCGTGCTGGGCACGCACGGCCGCTCCGGCTTCTCGCGCCTGGCGCTGGGGAGCACCGCGGCGGCCACGCTGCGCGGCGCCGGCTGCAACGTGCTGGTGGTTCCGCGCGCCGCCGTCGCCGTGCCGAAGGTGGCGGTGGAGCGGGCGTTCGCGATGACGTGACAGGGGCGAAGTGCGAGAGTGCGAAAGTGCGAGAGTAACAGCGAACCACTCACGCACTCACGCACCTTCGCACCTTCGCACCTTCGCACTTTTTTTACCCCCCTCCCTTGACGCCGTCCGCCCGCTTGAGAAGCTTTCCATCCCATGATCCTGAAACGCTTTTACGACGACAAGCTGGCCCACGCGAGCTGGCTGGTGGGGTGCGCCGCCACGGGCGAGGCGCTGGTGGTGGACCCCAACCGCGACGCCGAGCCCTACGTCGACGCCGCGGCCCGCGAGGGGCTGCGCATCACCCACGTGGCCGAGACGCACATCCACGCCGACTTCGTCTCCGGCGCGCGCGAGCTGGCCCAGCGCACCGGCGCCATGCCGTACCTCTCGGACGAGGGGGGCGACGAGTGGCGATACGGATGGGCGGACGAGGCGGGGGCCGTGCGGGTGAAGGACGGCAGCCGCTTCATGGTTGGCAACGTGCGCGTCGACGTGATGCACACGCCGGGGCACACCCCCGAGCACGTCTGCTTCATCGTCACCGACACCGCCGGCGCGGATCGCCCCATGGGCGTGTTCACCGGCGACTTCGTGTTCGTGGGCGACGTGGGCCGCCCCGACCTGCTGGAGCGCGCCGCCCAGTACGCGGGGACGATGGAGGCCGGAGCGCGCGCCCTTTTCCGCTCGCTGCAGCGCTTCAAGGCCGCGCTCCCCGACTGGGTGCAGCTCTGGCCCGCGCACGGCGCCGGCTCGGCGTGCGGCAAGTCGCTCGGCGCGGTGCCGTCCACCACGCTGGGCTACGAGAAGCTGTTCAACCGGGGACTGGCGGAGGGCGACGAGGACGCCTTCGTGCGCGACGTGCTGGCGGGGCAGCCCGAGCCGCCCATGTACTTCGCGGAGATGAAGCGGGTGAACCGCGACGGCCCGCGCGTGCTGGGCGGCTTCCGCGCACCCCGCCGCCTTCCGTCCGAGCAGCTGGCCGCGCTCGCCGCCTCCGGCGAAACGGTGGTCGACACCCGCCGCGGCGACGCCTTCGCCGCGCGGCACGTTCCCGGCACGCTCAGCGTTCCGCTCGGCCGCTCGTTCCTCACCTGGGCGGGCTCCATCGTCCCCTACGGGCGCCCGCTCTGGCTGGTCGTGGAGGAGGAGTGCGCCGCAGGCACCATTCGCGACCTGGCGATGATCGGGCTGGACGACGTCGCGGGCTGCTTCCCCCCCGAGGCGGTGGACGCCGCCGTGCGGGCGACGGGGCGCGCCGGCTCGGTGGACGGCGTCACCGCCGACGAGCTGGCCGGGCGCGCCCTGGCCGGCGCGGTGGAGACGGTGGACGTGCGCAACTCGTCCGAGTACACCGCGGGGCACCTTCCCGGCGCGGCCAATGTCCCGCTGGGGCGCCTGGCCGAGCACCTGGGCGAGCTCCCGCGCGACCGCACCCTCGTCGTCCACTGCCAGGGCGGGGCCCGCGCCGGCGTGGCCATCTCCCTCCTCAAGGCCCGCGGCTTCAGCGACGTCGTCCACCTCCAGGGCGACTTCGCCGGCTGGTCGCGCGAGGGCCGTCCCGTCGAGACCGAAGCGCCGTCGCCCGTCCCCACCGCCTGAGCGTCCACAGACCGGCTTTTTCTTACGCGTCTATGGGTGAGCTCTTCCGTCTCGCGCCGCGCGGCCCGGCCTGGAGGAAGGGCACCACGCCGAAGCCGATCAGGTTCGGCAGCCAGAACGCCAGCAGCCGGTATCCCACCACTGCGAGCGCGGCGACGGAGGTCTGCTCGCCCACGTGGTGGAAGACGGCCACCATCATCCCCTCCACCAGCCCCACCCCGCCCGGCACCACCCCGAACTTGCTGATCAGCAGGGGGATGGCGTACCCCGCGAAGAACACGTGCGGGCTCACCACGTCCAGCATGGCCACGAACACCAGCCACAGCGTCAGCGCGTCGAAGGCGATCATCAGCGCCGAGTCCAGCGCGGGGCGCTTCCACCCCTTCCGCTTCAGCAGCTCCAGCGCGGCGTAGGTCGCCTGCACGCGGTCGCGCACCGCGGCCTCGCGCGCGGGCCGCTTCCGCAGCCGCGCCCACCGCGCCTCCAGCGCCACGATCCTCCGCTCCGCCGGCGCGGGGTGCCCCGCCGCCCACCACAGGAACCCGCACGCGGCGGCGACGAGCGAGAACGCCACCGCCAGCGCCGTTCCCTCCGCCACCGACATCCCGCCCTGCAGCAGCAGCTCCGCCGTCCCCACCAGCCCGAACGCCACCATCACCGCCGCGTTCAGCATCGTCGGCAGCCAGCTGGCCAGCAGCGCGCCCTCGGGGCTCACCCCCGCGTCGCGCAGCCAGCGAAACGTCGACCCCGCCGTCCCGATCGCCCCCGCGGCGACCAGCCCCACGCTCCCCGACGCCACCGACACCGCCGTCCCCCGCCCCACCGACAGCTCGTCGCCCGTCAGCCGCACGATGTCGCGCAGCATCACCCCGCTCCACACGTAGCTCCCTACCTGCACCAGCGCTGCGAGCGCCAGAAACCCCGGCACCATGGTCCGCAGCAGCACCGCCGAGTCCTGCAGCGGCCCCAGCTGCGGCAGCACCAGCTTCACCGCCAGCGCCAGGAACGCTGCCATCAGCAGGTAGCGCAGCCACGGCCGGCGCTTCGGCTTCTCCGCCGCGCGCGCCAGCTCCTGCGCCTCGTGCGCCAGCTCCGCGCCGGTCGCGGCGCCCGGCGGCGTCAGCGGGGGAAGGACGGCTTCGGGGTCGAGCGCGGGCTGCTGCAACGGATCCGGAAGGCGCGGGCGGTGGATGCCGCCGAGGGTCGGCGGGCTACCCGCGCCAGCGCCAGCCCCGTGCCACCGCGCGGCCACGACCGTTGCGGCAGAACGACTTACGATGAGCAGACGATGAAAGAAGGAAGGGGGAGATGGAAGATGAGGAGATTGGCGATGGGATGATGCTCCCGTATTTGTCTATCTATTCAGCCAGCGGTGAGACTGTCCACGTTCAGCCCCGCAGCTGCAGCGCGGGTGGATACGCTCTCAACTGCGTTTATCAGATGGATCTGGTGAGCGACGAGCCGCCAGTGCGTACCCGCGCCAGAGGCCAAAACCGCTGATCCAATCGCGGAGAGAGAGCGGGCTTCCATTCTGGCGCCGGATCGATATGTCGGAAATTTCCGACATATCGATTGGGACGAATGAGAGGGCCATCACACCGTCGCGGTGCGATATCGGCGGGCGCACGCCAACGCCCGTCTGCGCCCCACCATCTTCCGATGACGTAGTTGGCGATCTCGCCGCCGCGCTCCAGCGGTGGCCCGCCGCAGGAAGAAGCCCTGTGGCCCGGGCCCGGCGGCGTTCCAGCCGGCGATCCGAACGAAGTACCCTGGGGAGATGGGATCGTGAGCGCCGACGCCAGGGAATGAGCGGATCAGCCTCGCGCAGTTTGCGAGGCTTCCCGTAGTTGTTGCTGCGACGCTGCGACTTCAGTCGCCGGTGACCGGTGCGCTTCCGGATCGCACGATCGATCTCCGAATCCGGTAGTGGATGGGAGATTGGAGATGTGGATTTCGCGATGAGGGATGGGAAGATCGCGATCAATCCGCCGCGGGCGTTCCCTCGGCGCGCTCCTTGTCCGTCTGGCGCCGCCTCCAGTGGGGATGCTGGAGGTCGCGCCCGCTGCGCTTGGTGGGGATGTGCAGCAGGGGGATCATCCCCAGGCCGATCAGGTTCGGCATCCAGAACGCGATCACGCGGTAGGCCAGCACCACCAGCACCGCCGTGGCCGTCGGCACCGCGAAGCCGTGGTACAGCGCGATCATCGTCCCCTCCACCAGCCCGATGCCGCCGGGGATCACCGCCACCTTGCCGATCAGCAGCGGCAGCGCGTAGCCGGAAAGCAGCTTCCCCGGCGTCACCGGCCGCCCGGCGGCGATGAAGAGCCAGAACATGGCGCCCATGTCCAGCACCACGCCCAGCGCCGCCGCCGCCACCGGTGCCTTCCACCCACGCGTCTTCAGGATGTGGAAGGCGTCGAACAGGCGGTCCACCGTGCCCATCAGCTTCTCGGGAGTGGGCTCCTTCTTCCGCAGCCGGGCCCACCGCGCCTGCAGCCGGCAAAGCTTGTCCTTGGCCGCCTCGCGGTGGCTCGACCCCCAGAAGAGCGCCACCGCCACGACGATCAGCAGCGCCAGCGACAGACTGAACGCGATCCACAGCGCCGGCGACAGGTCCTGGAAGATGACCAGCTCCACCATCCCGATCAGCGCGAACACGGCGATGGTCGCGGCGTTCAGCAGCGTGGGCAGCCACCCGGCCAGCAGCGCGCCCTCCGCGCGGATCCCGGCGTCGCGCAGCCAGCGGAAGCTGCTCCCGCCGATCCCCACCAGCCCGCCCGCGATCAGCCCCACGCTGCCGGACGCCAGCGTGACCGCGAAGGCGCGGTTCAGCGTCAGCACCTGCCCGGTAAGGCCCACGATGCGCTTCATCATGTAGCCCAGCGCCACGTAGCTCAGGATCTCGGAAAGGATGGCCAGCGCCACCGCCCACGGGCGCATGGTCTTCAGCACCTTGGCCGATTCCTGCAGGCTTCCCAGCTGCGGGATGATGAGGTGCACGGCCAGCGCGAGCAGCGCCAGCACCACCAGCCAGCGCACCCACGCCAGCGGCTTGGCGGACTTGGCCTCTTCCTCGGCCTCGGCCACTTCCTGCTGCCAGCGCTCCAGCTCCGGCTCGTCGGCGAGCAGGGACGGATCGTCGTGGCGTCGGTGGAAGCTGGGTTCGGTCACGTTCGGGCTCTCTCCCGGTCAGCCTGCGCGTTCAGGAATCACGCATGCTCCACGCCGAACCGGCCGGGGAAGTTTCAGCGCTCGTCATTTTGCTACGCGGCGGATACATCGGAAACGCCGGATTCGTGGCCGGTCACGAGCGCCGCGCGGGCCGCAATCTACTCTCGCCTCATCCCCCACGCGACGCCGATCCGCACGCAGGATCATCGTGTCCAGTGAGTTGTCTACAACACGATCCAAGGGCCGCCCCCACGCAAGTGGACGGGCACCGCTCGAACAAAACGTTAGACCGGTGGCGTATTCAACCCGCCGTGGACGGAAGCATCTGGACAACGATCCGCGCTCACTTTATGGTTGGCGGCGTTCCCGATGCGCGCCGTAACGAACTCACCGCTCCGCAGATTCGCCTCTGCCGAGGGCGGCGCACAACCACAAGAGATCCCGACACACACTCCAACCTCAGCCTGTCACAATGTCGAGAACAGGAAACGAAGCTGGCCGCGCTTCGCGCGAGGCTGGAGCAGTTGACGCCCGCCCAGTGTATGCGCATACTTCTCCAAGAAGCATGCGCATTACTCGGAAGGAAGTCATGCCCAAGGAAAGCCTGAACCTGTCGGTCGAGCGCGCATCGATCGAGCGGGCGCGGCGCTACAGCGAGCAGCACGGCACCAGCATCTCGAAGCTGGTGGACGAGTTTCTCGCCTCGTTGCCGCTCGACCGGCCGCGGCGCGAGCACTTCCCGCCCGTCGTGCAGCGGCTGATGGGCTCCGTGAAGGGCGATGTCGACATCGAGGACTATCACAGGCACCTTGAGGAGAAGTACCTCCGGTGAGGCTGCTCCTGGACATCAACGTGCTCCTGGACGCGATCCTCGACCGGGCTCCATGGGCCGACGATGCGGGTGAGATTCTCGCGGCCGCAGCCCACGGGCGCGCGATCGTGCTCGTGGCGGGGCATACGATCACGACCATCCATTACTTGGCGGCGAAACAGATGGGCCGCGTCACGGCCGCCGAGGTGATCTCGGACCTGCTTCCGATCGTCGAGATCGTACCCGTCGAGAAGGGCGATCTCGTCCGCGCGCTGGCGCTCGGGCTGCGCGACTACGAAGACGGGGTGCAGGCCGCATGCGCCCTGAAGGCGGAAGCCGACTTCATCGTTACGCGCGACGAGAAAGACTTCGCCGGGGTCGCGGTTCCGGTGGCGTCGCCCGCCTCCGTCGTCCGACGGCTCTGAATCTACCGGAGCCCGCGCGGACCGTTCGCGCTCCGGCGCATCTCTCTGTACGCCTTCTGCAAATCCTCTTCTCCATCCGTCCGTCCACTTCCATCGGCACCTGCAAACTTCTGTGGGTGCGGTACTTGGATGAACAGGCCGCGAATTCCGAGCCGATCCGCGTCGTAACGGGAATGAGTACACGGCATACATGTTGCGCCAGGTACGCGGGCGATTCCGGACGGAAGCGTACGGAGGGTAGATCGCCCCGCACCCGCGGCTCCTGCAAATGCTCAGCACCCCTCCACCCGTAGAGGCCCCGGAAGCGGCGGACCTCCGAGGGCGGATCTTCACGGACCTGGACAGGCTGGCCTTCGCCCTGGAGATGGAGGCCGCGGAGCTGCTGGAGCGCGGGCGCGGGGAGCAGGCGGGGCGGGTGCAGGAGCAGCGTCTGGGCGTGCGGCTGGCCCAGCGCCTGGTGGCCGGCGTGTGGGCCGACGAGGTGAACCTGCGGCTGCAGCGCTGGGCGGCGGAGTACGACGCCCGGCTGGCACCGCCGCCGGCCGCCGCCGCGGGGTAATCGCGCCGCCGGGGCTTGGCCGTCGGGTGCACGGCGCCCCCGCCAAGCCACGGAAGGTGACCGAAGTCGTTGTGGGACGGTGTGCTACACGTCTGGTCCGATTCTCGCCATCACCTTGCTCCCTTTTATCCCGGGGAGCGAGGAGTGAAAGCGAATTCGGGTGCGATGCGAAGCCGCCTTTTCTTGAGGGGATCCGGGTAGGGTTGGGCGGGACGCGCCCGGTGGGCGGGCACGTTTTACGTGAACAGCGGAGGAGCTTCAGTGGCTCGCAGAGTTCTGGTGACGGGGGGTGCGGGGTTCGTGGGGAGCCACCTGGTGGACGCGCTGCTCGCCCGGGGCGACACGGTGCGCATCTTCGACAACCTGGACCCGCAGGTGCACGGCCCCGCGCGGCGCAGGCCCGCGTGGCTGGCCGCCGACGCCGAGTTCGTGCAGGCCGACGTGCGCGACGCCGACGCCGTCCGCCGCTCGCTGGCCGGCATCGACACCGTCTACCACCTGGCCGCCGCGGTGGGTGTGGGCCAGTCGATGTACCAGGTGGCCGACTACACGGCCGTGAACACGCTGGGCACCGCCAACCTCCTGCAGGCGCTGGTGGACGAGCGCGGCGCGGTGGAGCGGCTGGTGGTGGCCTCGTCGATGTCCATCTACGGCGAAGGGCGCTACACCCGCCCCGACGGGCGCGAGCCGCGCGTGAGCACCCGCTCGCTGGAGCAGCTCAGGCAGCACGAGTGGGAGCTGTGCGACCCCGACGGCGTGGAGCTTTCCCCCGTGCCCACCGACGAGGGGAAGGCGCTGGACTCCACCAGCATCTACGCGCTGACCAAGGCCGACCAGGAGCGCATGGTGCTGATGATCGGCGCCGCGTACGGCATCCCCAGCGTGGCGCTGCGCTTCTTCAACATCTACGGGCCGCGGCAGGCCCTTTCCAACCCCTATACCGGCGTGGCGGCCATCTTCTCGTCGCGCCTGCTGAACGGCCAGCCGCCGCTGGTCTACGAGGACGGTGAGCAGCGGCGCGACTTCGTGAGCGTGCACGACATCGTGCAGGCGCTGCTGCTCTCGGCCGAGGAGGAGGCGGCGGTGGGGAAGGCCTTCAACGTGGGCTCGGGCCGGGCGGTGACGGTGCGCGAGGTGGCCGGGACGCTGGCCTCGGTGCTGGGGAGCGAGGTGAAGCCCGAGGTGACGGGGAAGTACCGGGTGGGCGACATCCGGAACTGCTACGCGGACATCTCGCTCGCCCGCGAGGTGCTGGGCTACGAGCCGCGGGTGTCGTTCCGGGAGGGGATGGAGGAGCTGGTGGGGTGGCTGCGCGAACAGGAGCGGCCCGAGAGCACGGTCGAGGCGCACGCCGCCGAGCTTGCCGCACGCGGACTGACGCTGTGAGGGAGGGGACGACGATGATGGGCAAGCGCGATTACGTGCTGGTGACCGGGGGCGCCGGGTTCGTCGGCTCCAACCTGGCCGACGCGCTGCTGCGCGACGGCCACAGGGTGATCGTGGCCGACAACTTCAGCCGCGAGGGGGTGCGCATGAACGCCGCCTGGCTGAAGCGGCGCCACGGCGAGCGGGTGCGCATCGAGACGGTGGACGTGCGCGACGGCGCCCGCATCGGCCCGCTGGTGCGCGAGAGCAGGCACGTGTTCCACCTGGCGGCGCAGGTCGCGGTCACGACCTCGCTCACCGACCCGGCCACGGACCTGGAGACGAACATCCTGGGCACCTTCAACGTGCTCGAGGCCGCGCGGGCGATGCTGAACCCCCCGTCGGTCCTCTTCACCTCGACCAACAAGGTCTACGGCGAGATGGAGGAGGTGCCGGTGGCGCTGGACGGCGACCGCTACGTGTACGGCGACGGGCGCCGGGGGATCGGCGAGGACGCGCGGCTGGACTTCCACTCGCCCTACGGGTGCAGCAAGGGCGCGGCCGACCAGTACGTGCACGACTACGCCCGCATCTACGGGCTGCCCACGGTGGTCTTCCGCATGAGCTGCATCTACGGGACGCGGCAGTTCGGCACCGAGGACCAGGGGTGGGTGGCACACTTCGGCCGCGCCCTGCTGCGCGGCGAGCCGCTGACCATCTACGGCGACGGCTGCCAGGTGCGCGACATCCTGTGGATCGACGACCTCGTGCGCGCCATGCGGCTGGCGACCGACCGGATCGACACGGTGGCGGGCGAGGTGTTCAACGTGGGCGGCGGGCATCGCAACGCGGTGTCGGTGACGGGGGTCATCGACCGCCTGCGCGAGATCACCGGCGCGAGCGTGCCCGTGACCTACGCCGACTGGCGCCCGGGCGACCAGAAGGTCTACGTCTCCGACACCCGCCACGCCGAGGCGGTGCTGGGGTGGCGCGCGGAGACGAGCTGGCAGGAGGGCTTGGAGAAGCTGGCCGGGTGGCTGCACGAGGCCAACCTCGACACCCCCGCCGTGCCGCGCTCCGCGGTCCCCGGGCCATCGGTGGCGGTGCTCGCCGAGGCCTCGGCCGGCGACTGAATCTCCATCTCCCCCATTCCTTTTCCGACCGACACGACGCACGGATGCTGACCGCGACCGACACGATGAAGGCCGCCCGCCTGGCGGGCCCGGGGCAGGTGGTGCTGGAGGACGTTCCGCTGCCGGAGCCCGGCGCCGGGCAGGTGCGCATCCGGCTGGAGGGATGCGGCGTCTGCGCCAGCAACCTGACCCCCTGGGGCGGGGCGGAGTGGATGAAGTACCCCACCGACCCCGGCGCGCTGGGGCACGAGGGATGGGGGGTGATCGACGCCGTGGGCGAGGGCGTCGAGGGCTTGGTGGAGGGGATGCGGGTCGCCGCGCTGACGTACAACGCCTACGCGCAGTACGACCTGGCCGACGCCTCCGCGGTGGTGCCGCTCCCCGCGTCGCTCGAGGGGAAGCCGTTTCCCGGCGAGCCGCTGGGGTGCGCGATGAACATCTACCGCAGGAGCGGCATCTCGTCCGGGCAGACGGTCGCGATCGTGGGCATCGGGTTCTTGGGCGCGCTGCTGACGCGGCTGGCGAAGGAGGCCGGGGCGCGCGTGATCGCCATCTCCCGGCGCCCCTTTTCGCTGGAGGTGGCGCGGGAGATGGGGGCCGACGAGCTGGTCCCCATGGACGACCACTGGCGGATCATCGAGCGGGTGAAGGAGCTGACCGGCGGCGTGTTCTGCGACCGGGTGATCGAGGCCGTCGGCAAGCAGTGGCCGCTGGACCTCTCGGCCGAGCTGACGCGCGAGCGGGGGCGGCTGGTGATCGCCGGGTACCATCAGGACGGGCCGCGCCAGGTGAACATGCAGATGTGGAACTGGCGCGGGCTGGACGTGATCAACGCCCACGAGCGCGACCCGCGGGTGTACGTGGACGGCATCCGCGCCGCGGTGGACGCGGTCGCCAGCGGGCGTCTCGATCCCACGCCGCTCTACACGCACACCTTCCCGCTCGACCGCCTGGGCGACGCGCTGGACGCCACCCGCGACCGGCCCGACGGCTTCCTGAAGGCGCTGATCACGATGTAGGAAGGAAAAAGAAGATTTCACACAGAGGCACAGAGACGCGGAGCCACAGAGGAATCCGGTTGACCGTTCGCAGTTCTCCGTGCCTCCGTGGCTCCGTGCCTCTGCGTGAAGATCCATGAGAGCTGAATACACGCACCGAATCGACCCGTGACCGACCTTCTGACCGCGCCGACTTCCGCGGACGAGCTGGCCCACTCCGGCGCCACCGAGCTGTCCACGCCGCGCCTGGGCTTCCTGGGCGTGGGGTGGATCGGCCGCCACCGCATGGAGGCCATCGCCAACACCGGCGTGGCCGAGATCGCCGCCATCGCCGACACCTCACCCGGGATGATCGCAGCCGCGAAGGAGGCGGCGCCCGCGGCCGAGGTCGCCTCCGGGCTGGACGAGCTGCTGGCGATGGGGCTGGACGGCATCGTCATCGCCACGCCCAGCGCGCTGCACGCCGAGCAGTCGGTGCGCGCGCTGGAGAGCGGCGCCGCGGTGTTTTGCCAGAAGCCGCTCGGCCGCACCGCCGCCGAGGCCCGCCGGGTGGTGGACGCCGCGCGCGCGGCCGACCGTCTCCTGTCCGTCGACTTCAGCTACCGCTTCACCGAGGGGATGCGGGAGATCCGCGAGCGCATACGCGCCGGCGAGCTGGGGAAGGTGTTCGCGGTCGATCTCGTCTTCCACAACGCCTATGGCCCCGACAAGCCGTGGTTCTACGATCCCGCGCTCTCCGGCGGCGGGTGCGTGATGGACCTGGGCGTCCATCTCGTCGACCTCGCGCTGTGGACGCTCGGCTGGCCGACGGTCGAGTCCGTCTCCAGCCGCCTGTTCCGGGAGGGCACCGCGCTCCCCGCATCTCCCGACGTCTGCGAGGACTACGCGACGGCGGCGGTGGGGGTGGACGGCGGGGCGGCGGTGAACCTCACCTGCTCGTGGCGCGTCTCGGCCGGGCAGGACGCGGTGATCGGGGCCGCGTTCTACGGCACCGGCGGCGGCGCGGCGCTGAGGAACGTGGGCGGCTCGTTCTACGACTTCACCGCCGAGCTGTACCACGGCACCGCGCGCGAGACGCTGGCCAGCCCGCCGGACGCGTGGGGCGGGCGCGCGGCGGCGGACTGGGCGCGGCGGCTGGCCGAGGGCGAGCGGTTCGACCCCGCCTGCGAGCGGCTGGTGGAGGTCGCGCGGGTCCTGGACCGCATCTACGGGCGATGAAGATCCTCCTGAGCACCGACACCGTCGGCGGCGTGTGGGACTACACCGTGACGCTGGCGCGGCAGCTGGACGCCATGGGGTGCGAGGTGCTGATCGCCGCCATCGGCGAGCCGCGCGACGAGCGGCTGGCGCGCATCCCCGCCGGCGTGCAGGTGACGTGGCGGACGTACCGGCTGGAGTGGATGGCCGGCGCGGAAGAGGACGTGCGCGCCGCCGCGAAGTGGCTGCGCGAGCTGGCGCAGCTCTGGGCGGCGGACGTGGTCCATCTCAACCAGCTGGCCTACGCGGCGTTCGGCTTCCCCTGCCCCGTGGTGACCGCCGTGCACAGCGACGTGCTGAGCTGGTGGACGCACATCCACGAGTGCGAGGCGCCGCCGGAGTGGGCGCCGTACGCGCGCTGGGTGAGCGACGGCATCCGCGCCTCCGACGCGGTGGTGACGCCCACGCAGTACCAGTCCGCGCTCCTCTGGCGGCACTACGGCCTGCACGCCACCCACGTCATCCACAACGGCGTGGAAACGTCGGGAGATGAGCCGCCGGCGCGCACGGAGCCGCTGGTGCTCTGCGTCGGCCGCGCGTGGGACCAGGGGAAGGGCGTGGACGTGCTCGACGAGGCGGTGGGGATGCTGGGCGCGGATGCGCCGCCCGTGCACGTGCTGGGCGAGACGGTGGCGCCGCACGGCAGCGTCTTCCGGGCGCGCAACCTGGCGATGCACGGCCGCGTGGAGCGCGCGGAAGTCGATGCGTGGATGCGGCGCGCGACGATCTACGTCGCCCCGTCGCGCTACGAGCCGTTCGGGCTGGCGCCGCTGGAGGCCGCGCTGCACGGCTGCGCGCTGTTGCTCAGCGACATCGGCACCTTCGGCGAGCTGTGGAACGGGTGCGCGGATTTCTTTCCCAGCGGCGACGCGGAGGCGCTGGCGGCGGTGCTCGATCGCCTGGCGCGCGACCCCGTGCGCGTCCAGCGGCTGGCCGAGGGCGCGCGCAAGCGGGCGCTGCGGCGCTACACGGCCCGGCGGATGGCGGAGGAGTACGTGGCCCTGTACCGCGACGTCGTGGCGGCGCCCGAAACCAACCGCTCGGTGGCCTGAGATGCGCTTCGTCTTCTTCATCCACAGCGCCGTCAGCGACTGGAACCACGGAAACGCGCACTTCATCCGCGGGCTGATGAGCGCGCTGGTGCGCGGCGGCCACGCGGTCGCGTCGTACGAGCCGCGCGATGCCTGGTCGCTGCAGAACCTGCTGGCCGACCACGGCGTGGCGCCGATCGTGGCGTTCGCCCGCGCGTACCCCGAGATCGACGTCCGCTCCTACGACCCCGCGTCTCCCTCGCTGGCGGACGACCTCGCGGCGGCCTGCGCGGGCGCGGACGTGGTGATGGTGCACGAGTGGAACGATCCCCACGTCGTGAATCTCCTCCCGTCCGTCGCGAGACGGGTCGGCGCGCTGGCCATCTTCCACGACACGCACCACCGCCCGTGGAGCCAGCCCGAGGCCATCGCCCGCTTCGACCTGCGCGCGTACGACGGCGTGCTGGCCTTCGGCGAGGTGCTGACGGAGATCTATCGCACGCGCTTCGGGGTGCGGCGCGCGTGGACCTTCCACGAGGCCGCCGACCACGTCCGCTTCCGCCCGCTGGACCGGCCGAAGGAGCAGGACGTGGTGTGGATCGGCAACTGGGGCGACGAGGAGCGGACGCAGGAGCTGCGCGGCTTCTGGCTGGATTCGGCGCGCGCGCTGCCGGAGTTGAGGTTCGTCGCCCACGGCGTGCGGTACCCGGAGTACGCGCTGGCCGAGCTGGCGGACGCGGGGGTGGAGTTCCGCGGCTGGGCGCCGTCGGTGCAGGTGCCCGAGGTGTTCGCGCGCAGCCGGGTGACGCTGCACGTGCCGCGGCGCGCGTACGTGCAGGCGCTGGCGGGGATCCCCACGATCCGCGTGTTCGAGGCGCTGGCCTGCGGCATCCCCCTGGTCTCCGCGCCGTGGAGCGACGCCGAGGGCCTGTTCCGCGCCGGCGACTACGCTGTCGCCGAAACCCCGGCGGAGATGCGCGACGCGCTCCTGCGGCTTTCGAGAGATGAAGATGCCGCGCGCGCGCAGGCCGAGCGCGGCCTGGAGACGATCCTGGCCCGCCACACCTGCGACCACCGCGCCGCGCAGCTGCTGGACATCATCGCCGGGCTCGGCGCCGCGGGAAGCGCTTTCGGATCTGCCGCGAGACAGGAAGACGTCATCCTGAGGCCGCCCACACCGAGCTCGGCCGCACACGAGTGGTCGCAGGCCGAAGGATCGATAGCCTGACCCGCACGTCTGCCGGATGGACGCGCGGGGATTCGGCGCGCCACCCCGGCTGACTACCGAGTGCGGGCTATGGATCCTTCGGCCTGCCGATGATGGCGCACTCCGCGCCGACGGCGTGGCCGGCCTCAGGATGACGTCTCTCTCACGAGCGGAAATAGCCGTGCGGGAAGTCCGCGAACGCGGACTGCGTGCCGTTGTAGCCGCCACTTCAGTGGCATTTTCGGGTGTCTTCGGATGCGCAGGATCCACATCACCCCCACGGCTGAGGAGGCCGCGTGGAGCTGACCTTCTTCGGATCGTCCCTCGTTTCCAGCTACTGGAACGGCGCGGCGACCTACTACCGCGGGCTGATCCGCGCCCTGCACGCGCGCGGCCACAGCATCACCTTCTGCGAGCCGGACGCGTACAACCGCCAGCAGAACCGCGACATGGCGGAAGATCCGGACTACGCGCGCGTCATCGTCTACCGCACGCCCGAGGAGCGCGACGCGCTGCTCGAGCAGGCGTTCGCGGAGAGCGACTGGGTGATCAAGTGCAGCGGCGTGGGCGTGTGGGACGCGGAGCTCGAAGCTGCCGTGGCCGAACGCTCCGGCGGCGGCGCGCGCACCGCGTTCCTGGACGTGGACGCGCCCGCCACGCTGGCCCGCATCGCCGCCGACGCGGGCGACCCGTTCCGCGCGCACATCCCCCGCTACGACCACGTGTTCACCTACGGCGGCGGACCGCCGGTGATCGACGCCTACGCGGCGTGGGGTTCGCAGGGGTGCACCTGCATCTACAACGGCCTCGATCCCGAGGAGCACCGGCCGCTGGAGATGGCCGCGCACCCCGAGTTCGACCTGCTGTTCATGGGCAACCGCCTGCCGGACCGCGAGGCGCGCGTGGACGAGTTCTTCTTCCGCGCCGCGTCGCTGTCGCCCGATCGCAAGTTCGTCCTGGGCGGCGAGGGGTGGGGGGACAAGGCGATGCCGGCGAACGTCACCTACCTGGGCCACGTGCCCACGCACCGGCACAACGCGGTGAACGCCTCGGCCCGGCTCGTTCTGAACATCCACCGCGAATCGATGATCGAGAACGGGTGGAGCCCGGCCACGCGGATGTTCGAGGCCGCGGGCGCCGGCAGCTGCCAGGTGACGGACGCCATGCGCGGGATCGAGGACTTCTTCACGCCCGGGACGGAGATCCTGGTGGCCGGCGACGGCGCCGCGGTCGCCCGCATCGTCGCCGAGACGACCGACGCCGACGCGCGCCGCATCGGCGAGGCGGGGCGGCGGCGGGCGCTGGCCGACCACACCTACGCCCAGCGCGCCGAGCGGATGGACGCCGTGCTGAACGCCGCGGTGGGGAGCGTCGCATGAAGCTGGTCGTCTTCGGCCTCTCCATCTCGTCCAGCTGGGGGAACGGGCACGCGACGACGTATCGCGCCCTCCTCCGCGCCTTCGCGGCGCGCGGCCACGACGTGGTGTTCTACGAGTGGAACGCGCCCTGGTACGCCGACAACCGCGACCACCCCGCGCCGGGCTACGTTACCCTGAAGCTGTGGAACGAGTGGGAGGACGTCCGCGCCGAGGCCCTGGCCGAGGCGCGTGAGGCGGACGCGACCATCGTGGGGAGCTACGTGAACGGCGGCCCGCGGGTGATCGACGACCTGGCCGGGGCCGGCGTGGACCCGCTGTTCTTCTACGACATCGACACGCCGGTGACCGTGGCCGCGCTGCGCGGCGGCGGCGCGGAGTACCTGCGCACCGACCAGGTGCCGCTCTTCACCCGCTACCTGTCGTTCACCGGCGGCCCGTTCCTGTGCGAGGTGGTGGAGGGCGAGCTGGGCGCGCGCGAGGCGGTGCCGCTGTACTGCTCGGTGGATGGGGAGCGCTACCATCCCACGGCGCCCGATCTCGATCTGGCCTGCGAGCTGGCGTACATGGGCACCTACGCGGCGGACCGGCAGCCGGTAGTAGAAAGATTCCTGCTGGACGTCGCCGGGCGGATGCCGGGGAAGCGCTTCATCGTGGCCGGGCCGCAGTATCCGGCGGAGACGCTCTGGCCGGGAAACGTGCGCCACATCCACCATCTCCCGCCGCAGCGGCATCCCACGTTCTACAGCAGCGCGGCCTGGCAGCTGAACGCCACGCGGGCCGACATGGTGGCGGCGGGCTGGTCGCCCAGCGTGCGGCTGTTCGAGGCGGCGGCGTGCGGCGCGGCCATGATCAGCGACCGGTGGGACGGCCTGGACCACTTCTTCACCCCCGGCACCGAGATCCTGCTCCCGGAGTCGACGGAGGAAGTCGTCGAGATCCTGCGCGCCACGCACGCCGACGATCGCCGCGCCATCGGCGCCGCCGCCCGCGCCCGCATCCTGGCCGCGCACACGGCCGAGCACCGCGCGGAGGAGCTGGAGGCGTACGTCACGCAGGCGGTGGCGGCGTAGGGCGGAAATCCGGACCGCTCCCACGACAGACGCGCACGCCGGCGAAGAAGCTGGCGTGCGCGTTCGAATGTGCTCACGTTGTGAGGGCGATCCGATTCGAGATTGGGAAAAATGCCACTGAAGTGGCGGCTACAACGGCACGCAGTCCGCCTTCGCGGACTTCAATGTAGCGCAGGCCGATCATCTTACCGAAAGGCGGTCAATCCCATGCGGATGCTCACGCTGAACCCGGACATGCTCGAGGTGGAGACGTTCACCACCGCTCCTCTTCGCGGCATCCAGCCGTTCCGCCTCGCCGCCGACACCGACGACGCGGACTGCGACACCGAGAGCGGTCCGCCCGACTGCGAAACCGCCGCTCCCGACTGCGACACCTTCGACTGCTCGGAACCGGAGATGTGCGGCGAGGTGACGGAGGACTGCTGATCTGGAGTAGCTTCTCCGTGGATTACAGAGGCCCGGCTGCCGCTCAGGCGACGGGCCTTGGCGTGTGCATCCACCAACGACGTAAGCAGTTGGCAGCAACTTCGTATTCGTTTAGAGTTGTCCGCCGCTCTCAGCCATCCCGTCCATCAGTCCCATTCATGAAGATCAACATCAAGATCCATTTCGCGCAGCTGTTCGACTTCGACAATCCGCGCAACATCCGGGCGTTCACGACGTCGTTCGCGGTGGCGGTCGTGGCGGGCGGGTTCGCGGGATCGGCGCTGCGCGGGTACGGGACGCTGGTGGCCATCCTGGGCGCGCTGCTGGCGTTCGGGGGGACGCTGTTCCTGCTGCCGCTGGCCATCCTGTGGACCGCGGACTCGGCGGCGCGCGGCGCGGCCAGCTTCGTGGCGCCGTCGGGATCCAGCACGCCGTCGGCGGACGACTACTCGCGCGAGAAGGCGCTGATCGCGCGCGGCGATGTCGAGACGGCGCTGGCGGAGATCGAGGCGCGCCTGGCGAACCGGCCCCACGACGCGGCGCTCTGCCTGTTCGCGGCGGACGTGTACGCGCGCGAGGCGGGCGACGCCGCGAAGGCCGAGCGGCTGTACCTGCACGTGCGGGAGATTCGCGGCGTCTCGCCGGCGCAGGACTACACGGCCACGAACCGGCTCATCGACCTGTACATGGGCGCGCTGGACGATCCCGCGCGCGCCGCGAGCGAGTTGGAGCGGATGCGCGTCCGCCACGCGGGGACCACGGCCGCGGCGCACGCCGAGCAGGCGCTCCGGCAGCTTCGCGGCACGCCGCCATCCCGTCCGCCGGGCCGGTAGCGCGGCGCGCCGTCAGCCGCACGCGACGCCGGGGTGCTACCCCAGCCGCGACTCGATGCGCGGGTCGGGGACCAGCCACATGAGCGCGACCAGGACGAAGATCACGTCGGCCATCCAGGGGCGGACGAACGCCAGGCCGATGGACGACGCGTAGAGCACGGGCGAGAGCTTCCCCTTGTAGTCGCGGCCGATGGCGTCGTGCAGCCGGGAGTGCGGCCCCTGCGCGGCGATGATCGACTGCTGCAGCACGTAGTACGCGATGGCCGGCATCAGCAGCACGGCGCCGTACACCGCGGTGGGGATCGGCAGGGTGTGGTTGTCGCCCATCCACGCGGTGGCCGACGGCACCAGCGACAGCCAGAACAGCAGGTGCAGGTTGGCCCACAGGATCCTGCCGTTGATGTGGTCGGCGGTATGCACCATGTGGTGGTGGTTCACCCAGTAGATGCCGAGGTAGATGAAGCTGAGCAGGTAGCTCAGGAACCCCGGCAGCATCCCCCGCAGCGCGTGCGCGTCGGCCCCCTCCGGCACCTTCAGCTCCAGCACCATGATGGTGATGAGGATCGCGATCACCCCATCGCTGAACGCCTCCATCCGCCCCTTGGTCATCCCCCGTCCCTTCGCTGGTTCGTGAGCGCGCCCGCGCATCTCCCCGTTTCCCGAATAGTGCTCGCCGCCCGCCGTTCGCGCGAGGGTGGTGCGGATCAATGCCGTTCGTCGCGCGCCCGTCCACCGGATCACGAACAGCAGCGGGTGGAGATGATAAACCGCCGCGAAGGAAACTGTTGTCGGAAATGGAGGATGGAGATAATGTTCGAGTCCACACGGCAATTCAGCGGTTGATGCATCGCAGCCCGCTCGCTGCACCTCGCTTCGCGTTCCCCCGATCTCCATCCCCCCGGATCCCAGCATGAGCACGCCCGTTCCTTCCGCGGTCTCGCCGAGGCCCGATCACAAGCTCAGCTGGCCGGAAGCCGCCGCCCTCGTGGTGTGGATGGCGGTCACGCTGTACTGGGCGATCACCTACTCCGGGCCGTACCGCTGGCTTTCGGAATGGCAGATGCGGCAATTCGGCCACTACCTGCAGTTCGTGTCGATGGGCGTGCCGCTGCTGGCGGGATGGGGCGCGACCGCGCTGGTGCTGCGCCGGGTCCTTCCCGCGCGCCTCCACGCGGGCGACGCATCGGCGGGCGCGCGGACGCTGGTGGAGCGCTTCGACGGACTGCTGGGTGCGAAGGCCGGCGCCGCGGCGATCTTCCTGCTGTTCGCGGGGCTGGCGCTGCACGTCCGCAACGAGGCGGCGTCGTACGGCGTGCTGCGGCAGGTTACGGCCGACGACATGGCCGGCCCCGTCGCCAGCCGCTGGGTGGAGATCACCGGCTGGCCCGACACCCGCAGCGTAACCGAGACCAAGAACGGCGACGAGCACGTGTACTTCGGCCTGCGCTCGGCGCGCGACGCGGCGGACGACGCGCTGGTCCCCGTCTTCGTCGAGGGGCGGCCGGAGGAGCTGGCGGACCGGGTGCGCCGGAACATGGACGGCTCGGTGACCATCCGCGGGCTGGTGTGGCGGTCGATGGAGGCGCCGGTGCGGCGCTACATGGAGGAGCAGGGGGTGAAGCTCGCGTTAGACCCGTGGGTGCTGAACCCGCTCCAGACGCCCGAGCAGCAGGGCCGCCAAGCGCCGTGGATCCTGGGGATGGGCGTCGTGATCGCCGGCGGCGTGTGGCTGCGCTTCCGCAAGCGCGCAGGCTGAAAACAGCGGGTTTACGCAGAGACACAGAGCCGCGGAGAACGACCGTCGTTCTCCGCGGCTCTGCGTCTCTGGGTGAAACTGCTCTCTTCGTCAGGCGGCCAGGAGAGGCGTCGGCGCGTCGCTGGTGACGTCTTCCTCGCGGACCATGCTGGTGCCGGTGCGCTCGTCGTACTCCACGCGCAGCACCTGGTCCAGGCTCTCGCGGATGCCTTCGATGTGGGTGATGAGGATCACCTGCTCGAAGCGGTCCTCCAGGTTGTGGAGGAGCTGGACCACGTTGTCGCGCCGCGCCACGTCCAGCGAGCCGAACACCTCGTCCAGGATCAGCAGCGAGAGCGGGTGCCCGGCGCGCTCCGCGATCATCTGCGAGAGCGAGAGGCGGAGGACGAGATTGGCCACGTCCTCCTCGCCCCCCGAGATCACCGGCTTCTCCTCGCCCTCGTCCAGCACCAGGATGTTGTAGCCCTCGTCGATCTCCATGGCCGTGTAGCGCCCGTCGGTGAGCTGCGCCAGGAACATCGACGCGATCTCCGACAGCTCGGGACGTACCTGGTCGTTCAGCTCGGTGCGGAGCTCGGTGTATGCCTCGTCGAGCTCGTCCAGGTGGTCCAGCTCGCCCTGCTGCTCGCCCAGCGCCTTCGCGCGCTCGTGGTACTGCGCCTCGGCGCGCTGGGCGGCCTGCAGCGCCTGCTCGGCGATCTGCACCCCGCCCTTCATCTCCGTCTCGCGCAGCTCGAAGGAGCGGTGGCGCTCCACCACCGCGTCGTACTCCGCCTTCACCCCCGCGAAGTCGGCATCGCTGAAGCCAAGCTTCGCGATCTCCGCCGCGACTCCGGCGTGGCGTTCCATCGCCGCGGCCTCGCGCGCCGTCGCCTCGGCCAGCTCGGCCTCCCACGCCTCGCGGCGGCCCACCGTCTCTTCCAGCCGCGCGGCCTGCTTCTCCAGCCCGCGCAGGTGGCGGAGCGCGGCCTCGACCTGGCGGTGCAGCTCGCGGTCGTACCCGCCGGGGATGGCCGCCAGCTCCCCGGCAAGCACGTCGCGCGCACGTTCGCGGCGGGTGCGCTCGGCGCGCATCGTCTCCAGCTCCTGCACCGCGGCCTGGCAGCGGGTGTGCTTGTTCGCGCGGTCGTCGATCGCCGCCGCGAGCTGCTTCTCGCGCTCTTCGAGAGACGCCACGTCCTCGGGCTTCTCCTCCAGCTGCTCGTGGCGGCTGGCCCACCACTTCCCGTCCTGCACCAGCGTGATCCACTGGTCCTTGAGCTCCTCCAGCAGCCGCTCGTAGTCGGCGCCCACGGGGCGGCCGCAGGTGGGGCAGGTGCCCTCGGGGCCCAGCTCCTCGATGTTGTCGATCTGCTCCTTCAGCTCGCGCGCGCGGTCGCGGTAGCTCTGCAGCTTGGTGAAGGCGTCCTGCCGGTCGGCCAGCCACGACGTCTTCTTCTCGTCCGCCTCGGCGGCCGCCTCGTCGCGCGCGGCGCGCAGCTGCTCCAGCTCGGACGCGAACTTCTTCTCCAGCTCCGGCGCGCTCTCCAGCTTCTCCATCCGCTCGCGGCCGCGCTCCAGCTCCGCGTCGGCCTCCTTCAGCTGCCGGGCGAGCGCCTTCCGCTTCTCCTCTTCCCGCGCCAGCTGCTCCCACCGCTTGCACTCGTCGTCCATCGCGGGGAGCGGCTCCAGCTGCGCGCGCAGCGGCTCCAGCTCGGCCTCGGCCGTGGCCACGGACTGCAGCCCCGTGTCTGCGCGGTCCACGTCGCGGCGGGCGGCGGCCCGGTCGCGCTCGGCGCCGTCCAGCGCGTGCGCCAGCTCGCGGTGGCGGTCGCGCGCCTCCTGCGCGGCCTTCCACTTCGGCTCGAACGCCTTGCGCTCGACCTCGGCCCGGGCCGTCTCGTCCTTCGCCGCCTTCCAGCCGTCCAGCGCCGCCTGGCTGCGCTGCTGGGCGCCGATGCGCGCGTCCACCAGCTCGGTCAGGTCGCCCAGGGAGGACTTGAGCCCGCGGATCTCGGCGCGCAGCTCGGACTTGCGCTCGCGCACCAGGTCCTGCGCGCGGCGCAGGCGCTCGTAGCCCAGGACCTGGGAGAGGAAGCGCCCGCGCTCGGCCGGGCCCATCGCCGCCAGGAACTGCAGCTCCTTCTGCCCGGTGAAGTAGGTGTTGAAGAACTCCTCGCGCGTCATCCCCAGCCGCTGCTGGAGGTACACGCTGGCGCCCGCGAGGGTGGCCGCCACCGGCTGCGCGCCGCCGTCCAGATAGACTTCCGCGCTGTGCAGCGAGCGGACGACGCGGTACTCCTGCTCGCCCAGCGCGAAGCGCAGCTCCACCTCCACGCGCGAGCGCGGCTGCGCGCGGGCGAAGCGGATGGTGTCGTTGGTTCCCCGCGCCGCCTGCGAGCCGTAGATGGCCCAGGCGATGGCCTCGAGGATGGTGGACTTCCCCGAGCCGTTGGGGCCGATGATGCCCGTCAGGCCGGCGCGGAAGTGGATCTCCGTGTCGGCGTGCTGGCGGAAGTTCCGCAGCCGGAGCGAGACGAGCTTCATCTCAGCTCCCTTCCGCCGTGCGGTCGATGTAGTCGCCGCCCATCTCCACCAGCCGCTCGGGCTGGATGCCGGCGCGCGTGGGCTTCCAGCGGCCCAGGTGGTTCTCCACCTGCTCCTTCAGCGTCAGGCGCCGCGCCGGCGCGCCCGACGACGCGCGGCGGCGTACCTCGGGGGGGCGCACGTCCAGGTGGAAGTGCAGCGCCTCGGCCTTCCACTCGCGGATGCGGCGGTGGTTCAGCTCGCGGACCACCGCGCGGGGAACGTCCTGCACCACCAGGCGGATGATCTTGCTGCGGATCCCGTCGTCGATGCGGCCGACGGCGGCCAGGATGCGCTCGTCGATCTCCGTGGGGCTCAGGCCCTTGGCTTCGATGCGCGGGAGATCGAGGATGGCCCGCGTCTCCACCGCCTCGAACTCGGCCTGCTTCGTCTCCGTATCGTAGACCAGGAAGCCCTTCGCGCTCTTCTCCTGCCAGATGAAGGCGCTGGTCCGCTCCGTGGCCCCCGCGTACCAGACGTTGGGCGCCAGCGGCGCGGCGATGTGGTGGTGGCCGAGGGCCACGTAGCTCCACGCGCGCGGGCGGATGGCGCTCTCGGGCACCTGCGCGCCGCCGAACTCGGTGCGGTAGCGCGGCTCGCCGTCGTTCCCCATCACCTCGGCGTGGAGGACCAGCACGTTGTGCTTGGCCTTCGCGTCCGGCTCCATCGACGTCTGGTGGTCGGCGGCGAGGGAAACGTGCGGCATGCAGAGGACCGAGGTCTCGATCGCCGGGAGGGAGACGGTGCGGCACTCCTCGTGGACCACGTGCATCGTCTCGATCTCGCGGAAGAGCGAGAGGATGTTGCCCGTGTCGGCCGAGCGCGGCGAGTCGTGGTTCCCGGCGATCATCACCACCGGCGTGCCGGGCAGCCGCTCGCTGAGCACCGAGAACTGGCGGAACGCCTCGGCGATGGCCGTGTTGGACGGGCGCACGGTGTGGAACACGTCGCCGGCTACCACCACCAGGTCCGGCCGGATCTCCACCACGCGGGCCACGGCGCGGCGGAACGCTTCGGCCACGTCGGCCTCGCGCTGGTTCACGCCGCGGCTGGTTACGCGGTGGTAGGCACGGTAGCCCAGGTGCAGGTCGGCCAGATGGGCGATTTTCACGTGAGTCGCTGCAGGAACGGGGACTGCGGATGAACGGACGCCCGGTCGCGGGCTTTCCCCCTGTACCCGGGAAAGCAAACGAGGTGCGGCCCCGCGTTGGAACTGGCGCGCGGGACCGCGACCGGCTAGATCAATCGGGAGCGCGAGCGGTGAATCGTACCTCCGGCGCGCGCCCCCGGCAACGGGGAGAACGGAGATCGCGGGCGGGGGTACCCATCCTCCTCCCGCGCGTGTGCCCGCACCCCTGGCGGAACCTTCGCCCCGACGGAACAGGAAAGATGGCCGAGCCGAAGAAAAAGAAGAAGAAGCGCAGCGCCGCCGAGATGCACCGCACCGTGCAGGACCAGGTCCAGGCGCTGCCGTACGCCGTGCAGCACCTGCAGAAGGAGGGCAAGCGCACGCAGGCGTTCATCGTGAAGTACCTGACCGGCCCGGTGCTGCGCTTCATCAACAAGCTGATGAACCGCACGCGCTACAAGGGCACCGAGGGCGCCAAGCTGAAGCAGAGCGAGCAGATGAAGCGCCACCTGGAGCAGCGCCAGAAGGCCGCGGACTACATGCAGGGCGAGCTGCGCAAGATGCAGAAGCGCCAGCAGAAGCGCGGCGGCGGAGGTCCCGGCAAGGCACGCTGACGCCGACTGCGTCCGGAAGAAGTGATCGAAGCCCTCGCTGATTCGTTCGGCGGGGGCTTCGGTATTCGAGGGCCTGAGATGATCTTGACGTAAACGGAGTACGAGAATATCATCCTGTCCCCCACTCTGTACAGATCACCCGTTGCGCACGCGATCGTTCGCGGACCCGGACATGGAGCGCCCGTGAGCCCGAAACTCCCGCGAGACCCCGCAGACTCGCGGGAGGAGATGCCGCTCTCCGCCTACAGCAGGCAGGTCCACGGATACCACGGCTGCAGCCATGCCGTCGCCGCGCGCGTCCTGGCCGGCGAGGGGTTCGTGCCGAGCTCGAACCTTTGGGATTGGCTCGGCAGCGGGATATACTTCTGGGAGTACGGACCGGACCGCGCGCTCCGCTGGGCGGAGATGCAGCACGCGCGGAAGCCCGCCGTGGTCGGCGCGGTGATCCAGCTGGGCCTCTGCTTCGACCTGCTGGACACCCGGTTCACGGCCCAGCTGCAGGACTACTACGCGCGGTGGTTGTGGCTTCTGCAGTCGCGCGGCGACCGGGTGCCCGAGAACCGCGGAAAGGCGCGGTTCAGGGATCGCTCGGTAATCGAGGGGATGGTGGTTTACGCGGAGGAGATGGGGATCGTCTACGACTCGGTCCGCGCGGCGTTCGTGGAGGGTGAGCCCATCTATCCCGGATCGGGTCTGCACATGGAGACGCACATCCAGATCGCCGTACGGAACGCGCAGTGCATCGTGGGCGTATTCAGCCCCATCTCCGGCGCATCTTCAGGAGGCAGTGATGCGTAAATACCCGCTCGTACCACCTCCGCCCGAAAATCCCGGGGTCGAGGCCTTTCACCGGGTGATGGATTCGATCAACCGCATGACGGACGACGAGCTCTGGGCACTCGCCATCCGCGCGGGCATCTACACCGCGGATGGCCGCCTCACTCCCAAGTACGGCGGCACCGGGGACGAGAAGCCCGCCGCGGCGTGAGCAGGCCGCACCTGTCATCGTAGCCTGCGCCCGACCTGATTCACGCAGAGAAGCAGAGAAACAGAGAATTCCTCTCTGCTCCTCTGCTTCTCTTCATGATACCCATCTTTTCCGATCGTCGAATCCACTCCACGGTTCGGGCGGATCCGGGATCAATCCCCCGGCTCGCGAGCTTCCGCCGGATGGGTATCCGCCGGGCGGGCCTCGGCCTGCAGCGGCTCGCGGTCGGCGGCGAGCGCGGGGCGGGGACCGTCGCCGGAGGGGAGGGGGGCGCGACGCTCCTGCGGGTCGGCGTAGCGGTCGCGGAACACGGTGGTGCCGGCCAGGCGCGGCCACTCCGCCTCGTCCCAGCGCTCGAAGACGCCCGCGGCCGGCGGGAACTGCACCCCCGCTTCCGGCGACGCGGCGATGAGGAAGTTCTGCCGGTCCGGAAAGTCGCGCCCCAGGTGCTGGTACAGCCGCACGCTCCCGAACGCCTCGCGCGCCGTCCGCACCGTGGACCAGAAGCGGCGGTCACCCTCGCCCTCGGCCACGCCGATCACGTTCATCACCACCACGCCGCCGGGGCGCAGGAGACGGCTGAAGCCTCGCAGCGCCTCCAGCGTCACCAAGGTGTATGGGACCGACTCGGTGCCGTCGTACACGTCCAGGAACACGCGGTCGAACGCGGCGTCGGGAAGCCCCTGGGCCACCATCCGCGCGTCGCCGTGGATGGAGTGCACGCCGTGCTCCGGCCGCAGCCCGAACCAGCGGTAGGCGGCGCGGGTGACCTCGGGGTCCAGCTCCACCACGGTGATCCGCGCCCGCGGATCGCGCTCGGCGATGCGGCGGGGAAGGGTGTACGCGCCGCCGCCCAGGCAGAGGTACGCCAGCCCCGGCGCCTCCATCTGCCCGAACAGCCATTCCGCCGCGGCGATGTAGGCAAAGGTCGGCGCGCCGGTGCGCACCAGCTCGCCGGACTCGATCTCGCCGTTCTGCGAGAGGCGCCGCTCGGGCTGGCGCTTGCCGGGATACGCGATCTCCTCCACCCGCAGCGTGCCGAAGGGCGTCTGCTCCTCCATCAGCAGGGTCCGCTCGGTCGCGGCGGCCTGCCCCCGGCGGGGATAGGCGAGCGGGAAGGTGACCACCGCCGCCGTGCCCAGCAGCAGGATCCCCGGCGAGAAGCGGGGGAGGAGCACCAGCCCGGCCAGCGCCGCGCCGATCGTGATCCCCGCCAGGACGGCGACCACGAACGAGGCGGCCGGCATCCCCGCCTCGCCGTCAACCGCGTCCTCGTCGGCCAGCGACTCCCACGCCTGCAGCCCGGGAAGGAGGTATCCCATGGCGTAGACGGGGATGCCGACGATGAACAGGAGCCCCAGCGCGCGCGCCGCGCCGCCCATCCGCTCGCCCTCGTACACGCGCCAGACGGTGGCGATGACGCCCGCGACGCCGAGGGCGATGCCGACCAGGATCCACCGCCCGGCCGGGGCGCGATCGGGCTCGTCATCCCCCTCGTCGGCACCCGCGCCGGCCCACAGCCCGGCCGCGAGCGCGGCGGCGAAGGTGGCCAGCAGCCCGCCGGCCGCGGGAAGGGCGCCGCGGGCCTCGTACAGCATCAGGGTGCCGCCGGTGAAGGCGACCACGGCCAGCGCGGCGCCCAGCAGCACCGGGCGCAGGTACGCGCTCAGCCGGCGCAGGAGGTCACGAGACAAAGCGGCCGTATCCTCCCCGGTAGTACAGCAGCGGCGTGCCCTCGGCCACCTCCGCCGCCATCACCTCGCCCATGAAGATGGTGTGGTCGCCCGCGTCCACCCGCTGCACGATGGCGCAGTCCAGCCACGCCAGCGACTCGTCGAGCACCGGCGCGCCCGTGCGCTCGGGGCGGTAGGCGATCCCCGTGAACTTGGTCTCGGCGTCGGCGTCGCTGGCGGCGAAGCGGCGCGCCAGCGTCTCGCCCTTTCCCTCGGCCAGCACGTTCACCGCGAAGAAGCCGCTGGCGTCGATGCAGTCGTGCGTGTCGGCGCTCTTCTCCACGCACACCAGCAGGAGCGTGGGGTCCAGCGAAAGGCTCGCGACGGCGCTGGCGGTCAGCCCGCAGGGGCCGCCGTCGGGCCGCCGCGTGGTGACCACCGTCACGCCCGAGGCGAAGTGGCCGATCACGCGGCGGAACTCGCTGGTGTCGATCATCTGGCAGGGATCGGGGATTTTCCGTAAGCTTCGGCCACACGCCCATCGGCGCCGTTGCTGGCCGGTTCCTTGCTGGTGCGGGCCACGCATACGGCGGACCGGCGCCGCACCCGCGGCCCCGGTCCGCTCCAACACGTTTCGGGATTGTCCATGCGCGCTCAGCCAGCCCGCGCCGCTTGCGCCGCGGCCGCCCTGATTCTAACCGGTCTCTCCGCCTGCGAAAAGGTACAATGGGGCGGCGCCGAGGTCCGCGTGGTGAAGCCGCCGCCGCCCGAGGGGGTGGCCGCCGCCACACCCACGGCGGTGGACCAGACCAACCTGGGCCTTCCCCGCGGCACCGTGCTCTTCCACGTGGTGCGCAGCCAGGGGCAGGACCGCATCGTGCCCGTGGCCGAGGTCTCGGGCGATTCGCTGCGCTCGCTCTCGCGACCGGCGGGCGTGTCGCCGCAGGCCTTCGAGCAGCGCTTCCGGCAGGCGGTGCTCCCGCCCAACGCGCAATTCGTGCTCTTCCGCCGCGGCGCCAACGTGGGAACGTTCACGCTGGCCGGGCCGGCGGGGCTCACCAGCTGCGGCATTCCCATGGGCACGGGCCAGGCCACCACGGTGGCGGCCGCGGCGGCGGACCAGGAGTTCCTGGCCTTCCGCAAGGGGCTGGAGCCGCCGGTGGTGGGCGAGTTCAGCCCGCCGCAGATCGACGGGCCCATCCGCCGCTACGCGCCGCTGGTGGCCGAGCGGCAGGTGCTGGCCTCGGGGCTGCCGCGGCCGGGAAGCTGGCCGCGCTCGCAGCGCGACCTGCAGGCGCTGGACCTGGTGCGCGGCGGCAACCCCGAGATGGCCACCACCTTCCTGTCGGGCGACAACCTGGCGGTGGGGGCGGGCGACAAGGAGGGGTGGAGCGTGTTCTACGTGGCGGGCTACGAGCAGCGCACCGGCTACAACCCCATCTACAGCGAGGTGGCGGACTACCGCCGGGCGCCCAAGCGCGCGCCCAAGGCGGTGGACTACCTGAACTGGGACGGCAAGGGCGGCAACGAGCTGCTGATCCAGGTGTTCGGCGCCACCGACTCGTGGTACGAGGCCATCTCCGCCGACCGCAACAAGGGATGGCAGAAGGTATGGGAAGGGAAGGCGTGCCGGTGATGGCGTCGACGGGGGTGATCTCATCTCATCCCCTAGATCCGTAGCGTGATGGATACCGATGCGAGCCCCATCTCTGACCGCTGGAGATGGGGCTCGGTGCATCTACCAGTGTTCGGGGACATCGGTGACACTTCTGGACCCGCTCTTGAAGCGCGCGCGTAGAAGGGGAGCACTCCGCGTGAGGAGTGGCATCTCGGCCTTCCGCGGGGCCGGGTGCACTCCGGGTTGACGGGATGCGTGCGCGGGGCGAGCTTTTTCGCATCTCCCGTCGTTCTTCGTGGTTGCTCTGCCTGCGTCCATCCTCCCCGCTCCATGTTCGAATCCTTCATCCTGCTCATCCTGCAGGCCACGCGCATGCTGCCGGTCCTGTTCGTGGCGCTGCTGGGGTTCCTGTTCGCGCCGGTGCTGAAGCGCAGGCGCGTTCCCACCGCGCTTGCCGCGGCGCTGGCGGTGGTGCTGTGGAACGACCTGTACTTCGTCACCCTGGGCGCGTCGCCGTGGCGGTGGGCGCTGCTGCTGCCGCTGGCGGCCGTCGCGGTGGGGCCGTGGGTGATGAGCCCGCTCCTTTCGCTGCGCAGGCCGGTATCCGGAGCGGCGGCGCCGTCCGAGCCGTACGATCCGGCGCGGCACCCGCTGGCCCGGGGCACCGTGCAGTGGGCCGTGCGGACGGTGGAGGCGCTGGAGGCGGAGGGCTTCGCGCGCGTGGACGACGTGGCGATGCGCTCCGCCGGCGGCCGGAGCCTGCGGGTGGTGGTGATGGACCACGCGGGCGAGTCGGTCCGCGCGGTGGTGCTGGCGGGAACCGCCACGGCGCTGGAGCCCGCGGACGGCGAGGTCACCTTCCAGACCGTGCTGGCGGACGGGAGGCGGGTGGTGGCCGGCAACGGCGGCGGCACGCGCGGCCTCCGCGGGATGCCCGGCGTCGTCGCCCTGCGGCTGCCGGACGTGCGCGACCCTGTTCGGGTGCTGGCGGCGTTCTGGAAGCTGCTCCGCACCACCCCGGGAGCGGAGCGGCGCTCGCTTCCCCCCGGCACCACGGCGGCGGAGATCACCGCCCGCGGCGCGCGCGAGGCCGCGGAGCAGCTCGTGGCCGCGGGGTGGTACCGCCGCGCCGGCGACGGATATCGCTACACGCCGCGCGGCGCCGTGCTCTCCTCCTGGCAACACGTGTTCCCGCTGCGGCAGGTCTACGCGCGCGCCGGCCGCCGCGAGCAGGACCGCGAGCTGGAGCGGCTGGGGCTTCCGCTTCCGCCGCGCGAACCCGAGCCGGGGCCGGTGGGGTGGTGGCTGTCGTTCGGGGGGATGAACGTGGCATGGGCGGCCGCGCTGCTGGTGCTGGGGCTGGCGTGGCCGGCGCTGGCCAGCCGCGGCGGGCTGGGGGCGATGCTCCCGGTGATGGCCGCGGCGCGGGCGGACAGCATCGTGCCCGCGCGGCTCCCCGACGGGTTCGCGGTGCCGGGCGACTTTCCCGGCGCGGTGCGGGCGCTGGAGCGGCTCGCCGGCGCGCGGGCGCGCCCGCTGACGGTGGACGACGGGTTCTCCGGCGGGCCGTCGGACGCGATGATGGTGCCGATGGACACCGCTCGGGTGCAGGCGCTGCTCGCCGCCGCCCAGCCCTGGTTCGCGGCGAACGGGTTCGTGCTCTTCCACACGCAGGAGTTCGACGGCGTGCACGGCGAGCCCGACGCGCTGGCCGTGTACCCGTCGCGCGACCCGTTCAGCCTGGTGCTGAAGCTGAACACCAACGGCGGCAACTACGGCATCGGCCCCAAGGAGATCGCGGACTGGCTGCGGGAGACGGACCGCGATCACCCCTTCACACTCACCAGCGCGGGCTTCGACTACGTGGAGGGGCGCTTCCGCCGCCCGCTCTCGGCCGACGAGGCGATGGAGCTGGCGGCGCGCGTCGCCCGCTTCTGCCCCGACGTGGTGTCGCAGGGCACCGGCAGCGTCCGCGCGCTGGCGGAGGAGATGCGGCAGCGGCGCATCCTGTACTGCTGGTGGGATTGAGGATGGGATCTGGCGTCGGCGTCAGCGCCGGAGGGTGAGCGCAAGAGGAACGATTATCACCGATCGAGCCCCATCTCCCTGAAACGGGAGATGGGGCTCGGTGCATTTTCGTGCGACGGCGGGGGCGCTGCGCGCCGGGAGCCCTCATTCCCCCGGCCCCCTTCTCCCGACAGCAGGAGAAGGGGAGCACTCCGTGCGGAGAGATGCATCAGCGCGAAGGAGCAGCATCCTGCCAGCACCATTCGCTCGGAGTCACGGCGATGGTGAGGCCGCAGTCCCGCAGGGACTTTGTGCTGTTGTTGCCCTCGACTTCCAGTCGGGGGTGGAATGCAGCGGGGGCCGCACCCCCTCGTTCGAGATGCGGCCCCGCTGTCGTTCTCCGTCCATGATCGCCCCGACGGGCCGATCCGCGCTACTTCGCGCTGTCGCCGAAGTTAACGGTGGGCGCCTGCTCGCTGCCTGCCGGAGCCTGGTACGGCACCTTGCGCTGCGCGCCGGTGACCTTGGCCGTGATGGCCTGCGGGAACTGGCGGATGTACGTGTTGTAGTTGCGCACCGCCTCGTTGTAGTCGCGCCGGGCCACGGCGATGCGGTTCTCGCTCTCGGCCAGCTGGTCCTGCAGCGCGGTGAAGTTCTGCGTGGCCCGCAGGTTGGGGTACGCCTCCACCGCGATGTTCAGGTAGGTGCCGATCGCCCGCGTCTGCGCCTGCTCGGCCTGCTGCAGCTGGTTCACGTCCTTGCTCTCCACGGCGGTCTGGGTCTGCGCCCGGGCCTGGTTCAGCCCCGCCTCGGCGTTGGCCAGCTGCCCGGCCCGCGCGCGCGCCACGTCGGTGTAGGTGCCGCGCTCGAAGCCCGCCGCGCCCTTCACCGTGGCCACCAGGTTGGGGATCAGCTGGTTCCGCGCGGTCAATTCCACGCCGATGTTGGACTTGGCCTGCTCGGCCGTCTCGTCCAGCTGCTGGATCTGGTTGTAGCCGCACCCGCCCAGGGCCAGCGACAGGGCCGCCGCCGCAACCGCCATCCGCTTCTGCCGCATCTCGTATCCTCCGTCTTGTCCAGGAAAAGCGTGCCCGACGATGGGGTCAGGCCCGCGCCTCGAACCGGTCCACGAACTCCACCACCCGCGCCACCGCGTCCAGGTACCCCGTGACCACGGCCGAGTCCGGCCGCACGTCCAGCTTCGTCCGCCCCGCGCGCGCCGCCAGGATCTCCAGCAGCGGCGCCGGGTCGAACCCCACCCGCTCGGCCGTGGCGCGCACGGCCGCCTCGGGGTCCCGCGCAACCTCCACGCCGGAAAGGCGCAGGACGGTGCGGAACATCACCAGGAAGGTGGAAAGCGACTTCAGCAGCACCGGCTCGAACCTCGCCGCCTCGCCCGACTGGGTGAGGTAGTGCGTGCGCAGCCGGATCTGCGCCCCCTTCAGCTCGCGCTCCAATTGCAGCCGCAGGTCCGCCGGGCGGATCTGCAGCCCCGCGAACGGGTCGGCGCCGTGCAGCAGCACGTGCGCGTCGCGGATGTCGGAGAGCTCGATGGGAAAGGTGTCCACGCTGTCGCGGAACTCCGCCTCGCTCATCACCAGCGGCGGCGGATTGTTCTCCGCCGCCCAGGCGCGCGCCAGCGCCGTGCCGCGGCGCAGCGTGGCGGCGCGCGTGTCGGCCAGCAGCACCAGCAGGTTCAGGTCGCTCACCCCGTCGCGGTACTCGCCGCGCGCGGCCGATCCGTACAGCACCACCCCGCGCAGCGCGTCACCGTACGCGGACGCCAGGTCGCGCGCGAACGCCTGCGCCCGCTCGGTTTCCTTCCCCATGCTCGCTCCGGTTCGGGTGCTCACCAGCTGCCTCCTCCTCCGCCCCCGCTGAACCCGCCGCCGCCCCCGAATCCCCCGAACCCGCCCCCGCCGCCGCCCCCGAATCCGCCGCCGCCTCCCCATCCCCCGCCGCCCCAGCCGCCGCCGCGCCGTCCGCCGCCGCCCATGGGGAACGGGAGGAAGATGGGGATGCACCCGCCGCCGCCGCACCCGCGCCGCCGCCCGCCCATCCCCGACAGGACGAAGAAGACGACGATCAGGGCGATGGTGAACCAGAAGGTGGCACCCGACTCGCCGCTCGGCTGGCCCGCGTACGGATCTCGCTCCGCCTGCGGCGCCGGCGTGGCCACCACCGGCGAGAGCTGGAAGCCGAAGTGCTCGGCGTACGCCTGCGCCAGCGCGGAGACAAGCAGGTAGATGCCGCGCCCCGCGTTCCCGGCCCGGAGCTCGGGGACCATCAGCTCGCGGCCCAGGCGGGTGGCCTCGGCCGCGGGGATGAAGGTCATGGTGTTGGTGCCGGTCTCCACCTTCCACTCGCGGTCCTGCGTGGAAACCAGCACCACCGTGCCCGTGTTGCGGTTGCGGTCGGTGGGGCCGCCCTTCTGCCCGATCTTCCACTCGCGCCCGATCTGCAGCGCCACCTCGTCGCGGCTGCGCCCCTGCAGCGAGGGAAGGGTGACCACCACGATCTCGCCGCCGCTCTTCTGCACCACGTCCTGCACCACCGCGTCGATGCTGTCGCGGTAGGCGGGGGTGATGATGTTGGCGAAGTCGTTCACGTACCCCACCGGCTGCGGCAGCTGCAGCCCCTGCGCGGCCGCAGGCGCGCGCAGGCCGACGCCCGCGATGGCGATGGCCGCGGCGAGCGCGGTCCGGCCCCGGCGGCGCGCGATTCGCATGCGTTGTGCGCCGCGTGGGGCGCCGGTACGTTCGGTGCTCCGGTTCAGTCCAGCCTCCAGACCCGTCAGGTTCAGACTCGCGATGAAGCGATCCGTGTGGGTGGCAGCCCTGCTCGCGGCCGGTGCGTGCGGCGGCGGCGACAACGTGGTGGTGCGCGCCTCGCTCGACGGCCAGCCCGTGGGCGACCTTCCCGTCCGCCTGCTTCCGTACGACCGCCAGGCCGTGCTCGATTCAATCGCCACCGAAAGCGGAACGCCCGAGCCGAAGATCCCGGGCGCCTCGGTGCAGCGCCTGCGCACTTTGCAGGCCGAGGAAGCGGCCGTCAAGGCGAGGGGCGACACCGCCACAGGCAGGATCGAGGCCGAGCGCCGCGCGCTGCTCGCGCAGATCGACAGCATCCGGCGCGCGCGCGACAGGTGGCTGCACGACGTGGACAAGGATTTCCAGGAGGCGGTGAAGGGGAGCGGCGACGAGCACGCCGACACCACCGACACCTCCGGCCGCGCCAGCTTCGGCGTGGACGCGGGGAAATGGTGGGCGGTGTCGCGCTACGTGCTGCCGGACGCGGTGCTCGAGTGGCAGGTGCCCGTCACCGCGCGCAAGGGCGACAGCACCGTGGTGCGCCTCACGCGCCGCAACGCGCACGTGGAGCCGCCGCCGCCGTGAGTGTCACGCTTTCTTAACCGCAATCTCACGCGGAGACGCAGAGAACTCATCGCCGCACGGAGTTCCTCTGCGTCTCCGCGTCTCCGCGTGAGACCCTGCGATGCTTGGGGGTCATACCAATTCCCTTGACGGATTGTTCACTTAGCTTATCTTTGTGAGCCAACCTCAACCGGAGTTGGCCGATGAGCGAACGCTTTCCCGCGATTGCGCAGTCGCAGGAGGAGCTGGAAACGCTGTTGAAGGCGAACCGGG
>NZ_DATIND010000109.1 GCF_035474595.1 Longimicrobium sp. | reverse complement strand
CCGAGCCCACGCGCGGCGGCCGCGGCGGAATGATGCGCGGCAGCCAGTCGCGCGGCGGCGGCTACGGGGGCGGGATGGGCGCCGGCGGCAGCCGCTCGGGCGGCGGGATGGTCGGCAGCGGCAACCGCTCCGGCAGCGGCTTCATGGGAGGCAACCGCTCGGGCGGCGGGATGAGCGCCGGCGGCCGCGGCACCACGCAGCGCTCCGGTGCCGAGGGGATGGGCGGGGCGACGAACCTCGGCTCGCAAGGCGGCGGAACCGAGTTCGGCAGCGGCTCCAGCAACGCCGGCGACCAGGGCGACGGCAACAGCTGATCGTCCCGGTCGCGGGATGCAGAGGGGGAGGCTTCCGATCGGGGGCCTCCCCCTTCGCTGTCGTGCTCTCCGCGCGACGGGAGCCCTCGTCCCCCGGTCTTCTCCCGGCGCGACGATGCGGACCTCGGCGATGGACGGCATCGCCTGCCGACCCGCGGTTGCGTGAGGGATGCGCGCCCGGAGGGCCGGGACGGCGCCGCGCGTGGGAGGATGCCGGCGAATCGCGCGGATGCACGGCGCGGCGGTGGCCCGGCGCGGTTGGCAACGGTCGTATCGTTGCCTACCGCGCGCGCAGCCCGGTTTGGCGCCTCGGCGCCAAACACGCCCGAGCCCGCCGTTCATGCCGATCGCCGGCCCCGCGAAAATCATCTCCGCGGCACCGGTGGCGAAAAATTTCCAGCGGGATACATTCTCCCCCCGGAGCCTCTCTCGTGGAGGTGTGGGGAGGGGAGTTGGACCAGAAACCCGATGGGAGGTGCGTGATGCCGTTCACCCTGCCGGATCTGCCGTACGCCTTCGACGCGCTGGAGCCGCACATCGACGCGAAGACGATGGAGATCCACCACGACAAGCACCACAAGACGTACGTCGACAACCTGAACGCCGCGCTGGAGAAGCACCCGGAGTTCCAGGCCGGCGACGACGTGGACGCGCTGCTGCGGCGCATCAACGAGGTGCCCGACGACATCCGCGGCGCCGTGCGCAACAACGGCGGCGGGCACAGCAACCACAGCCTGTTCTGGCAGATCATGGGGCCCGGCGGCGGGGGCGACCCCACCGGCCCCATCGCCGGCGCGATCGACGCGAACTTCGGCGGCTTCGCGGGGCTGAAGGAGAAGCTGGTGGCCGCCGGGAAGGGGCGCTTCGGGAGCGGGTGGGCGTGGCTGGTGTGGGACAACGGGCGCTTGGCGGTGACCGACACCGCCAACCAGGACAGCCCGCTGATGGAGGGCAAGTTCCCCATCCTGGGGATAGACGTGTGGGAGCACGCCTACTACCTGAACTACCAGAACCGCCGCCCGGACTACCTGGACGCGTGGTTCAGCACGGTGAACTGGGACGAGGTGAACCGCCGCTACAAGCAGGCGGCCGGCGCCAGCTGACGCCTCGCCGCGGATCGATCGTGACGCGCCCCCGCCGGACCTGCCGGCGGGGGCGCTTTTCGTCGCCGCCGTCCACCGCGCGAACGTTCGCCGGCACCCGTTTCCATCAGCCGATGGAGGCTGATAGCCTGCTGGTGAAACAGAGCGGGGCGTAGATGGGGACGCGGGTTGCCGCGGGCCCGCATCCTGCGGCGCTTCCCGGCCCGGCGCGCCGCACGGGCGCGCACGGTCCCCCGAACGGAGAGGGCACGATGAAGAAGCTGATGCTGGATGTCGGGACGCTGGCGGTGGAGTCGTTCGACATGGGCGAGAACGCCGCCGGGCGCGGCACCGTGCGCGGCCACGACACGCGCTACACCGAGTTCTGCAACACGCGTACGTGCGGCGTGCTGACGCATTGCGGCTGCCAGGTGGACGACCCGGGGCCGTTGGAGCGGCAGGAGCCGGCCGAGTAGGCGGCGGATCGACACGCGTAGCACTTCGCGCCCCCTTCCGGCGCGCCGAAACGGGGCGTCTGCTACGCGCGTCGGAAGCACGCGGGCCGAGATGCGGCGAAGACTTGCGCGATATCCGGCGCGGGATGATGTTCCGTCGCCCGCCGCGCCGTTGGGGCCCCGGTGCGCACCATCTGGTTCCGGAGCATCACGAAGGGCGCGGCGGGCGCGGCAATTTTCCGTCATCCCCACACCGAGGGAGAACACCGAATGCGCAAGCTCACGCTCCAGCTCGAAGACCTTACCGTGGATTCGTTCACCGCGGGCGAGGCCGAGGACCGCCGCGGCACCGTGCGGGGCCACGACACGCGCGTCACCGAGTTCTGCTCGATGAAGCCGTGCAAGCCCAGCAGCGTGTGTCCCACGGTCGACACCTGCGCCCGCCACGACGACGACGCCGAGCAGCTGCCGCCGAAGTAGCGTGCCCTACGCCCCTCGCCGATCCCGGCGAGGGGCGGTCGTGTCTTTCGCGGCCACGCCGCCGCGAGGCATCTCCATTCCAGCACGGAGGCCCACGATGAAGAAGCTCACGCTCCAGCTCGAAGCCCTGCGCGTGGACACGTTCGAGACCGGCCTGGCGGAAGACCTCCGGGGCTCGGTGCGCGGCCACGACACGCGCGAGACCGAGTTCTGCCCCACGCCGTTCAAGCCCTGCCTGCCCACGCAGGCGTGCCCCACGCGCTACACCTGCGCGCGGCACGACGACGAGCAGCTCCCCGCCGCGCTGGGCGAGCCGCAGCTGCCGCCGAAGTAGCTCGACCGACCGCCCCCGCCGCGTATTGCCGGCGGGGGTGCGTCCGCCCGCCGCGGCGCGGGCGGCGCATGTCCAACCTCGATCCCGGAGGCCAAACATGAAGAAGCTGATGCTGGAGCTGGACGCGCTGAGCGTGGAGTCGTTCGACACGGGCACCGGGGCCGCCCGCGGCGGCACCGTGCGCGGCCACGACACGCGCGAAACCGAGTGGTGCTACTCCACGTACGTGGGCTGCAAGCCCACGGTGGGCTGCGTTTCGAACCTCACCTGCGCGCGGCAGGAGGACGAGATCCCCGCCGCGATGGGCGAGCGCCAGCTCCCCCCGAAGTAGCGTCCAGGCAGGGCGATTCCCCGCGCCTCCGCCGGTCCGCCGGTGGCGGCGCGGTCCGTCCCTCCGATGCGGATCACCCCTCACGAACTGGAGACCGCGATGAAGAAGCTGACGCTGGAGCTGGACGCGCTGAGCGTGGAGTCGTTCGACACCGGGGCCGAGGCGGCCGGCGAGGGCACCGTCCGCGGCCACGACACGCGCATCACCGAATGGTGCCAGTCGACGTACGTGGGGTGCAAGCCCACGATCGGCTGCGTGTCGCGCCTCACCTGCGCGCGCGAGGACGACGAGATCCCCGCCGCCATGGGCGAGCCGCAGCTGCCGCCGAAGTAATCCCGATCCCGATCGCCTCCGCCGCGCATCCGCCGGCGGGGGCACCCGCATCACCCCCCTGCCTCGCGACTCCCGCGAGGCATCTTCATCCCCAAAGATCCGGAGATCCCACCCATGAAGAAGCTTACGCTCGGGCTCGACGCGCTGCAGGTGGAGTCGTTCGACACCGGCGACGCCGGCCGCGGCGGCACGGTGCGCGGCCACGACACGCAGTACACGGAGTGGTGCAACTCCACGTACGCCGGGTGCTCGGTGAAGCACTGCGAGTCGCAGATCGATTCCTGCGACCCGTGCAACCTGACCCCGTTCTGCGCCGAGACCGACCTCTGCGCGGAAACCGAGGCCCCGGTCTGCTGATCGGGCATCGCCAACCGCGATCTCACGCGGAGACGCGGAGACGCAGAGAACTCATCACGCGGTGAGCTCTCCGCGCCTCCGCGTCTCCGCGTGAGTCATCCCCACTTTTCGAGGAAGCGCATCAGCGCCGCTTCCTCGGGATAGTAGCGGCCGGGGTTGGCGTCGTCGTCGGGGCGCGGAAGCTCGCGCATGAGCGGGGCGATGGTGCGCCCCTGCAGGTAGCGGTCGAACACGGCGGGGTGGATGTACGCGCTGCGGCAGACGGCGGGGGTGTTGCCCAGCTCCGACGACACCAGCTTGCAGGCCAGCACCACGTTCTGCCTGGCCTCGCGCTCGCTCTTCGCGGGGCCCAGGTCGGCCAGGATGGTGGCCGCGCGCACCGTGCCGCCCCAGGTGCGGATGTCCTTGGAGGTGTACCGCTCCCCCACCACCTCCTTCAGGTAGCGGTTCACGTCGGTCGCGGTGACGCTCCGCACCTTTCCCTCCTCGTCCACGTACTTGAACAGCCGCGCGCCGGGAAGCTTCATCACCTCCTGGATTACCTCCACCAGCGGCGTGTCGGCCACCACCTTGCGCGTGTCGATGGACTTCTTGCCGATGTAGCGGAAGAGCAGGTCGTTGCCGCTGATGCGCAGGTGCTTCCGGCGCAGCGTGGCAATGCCGAAGGTCTTGTTGCGCACCGCGTACTTCTCGCTGCCGATGCGAAAGAAGCCGCGCTGCATGAGCCGGACGATGAGCGCCAGCACCTTGCGCCGCCCCACGCCCGGCTCCTTCAGGTGCACCTCGGTGGCCTCGCGCAGGCGGGGGAGGTCGCGGGCGTACTGCAGCAGGCGGCGGTACTTGCGGCGGGCGCCCTTCGCCACGGCGTCGGGGTGATAGCGGTACTGCTTGCGCCCCGCGGCGTCGATCCCCCACGCCTGCACCTTGGCGCCCGCGCCGGCGGCGATGTGCACGTCCGTCCACGCGGGGGGGATGGCGAGCGCGCGGATGCGCTCCAGCGCCGGCTCGCTGCGCAGCGGCTTGCCGTCGCCGCGCAGGTAGGTGAAGCCGTCGTCCGGGCTCCCCGCGCGCCGCCACCACCGCTCCGCCGCCGGCTTCTTCGCCGCCGGACGGGGAGTGCGGGAGTGCGGGAGTGCGGGAGTGCGGGAGTGCGTCGTCGTCGCCATGCGGACCGCGCAGATACAAGGAATGTTCCGACCCCCGGGAACGGCGATCTCACGCGGAGGCGCGGAGGCGCGGAGGTCCTCGGCGAGTTTCTCCGCGTCTCCGCGTCTCCGCGTGAGATCCAGCGAGGTCGGGAAGATGCAGAAGAGGAGCGGAAAACGATGAGTTCTCCGCTCCTCTGCTTCCCTGCGTGAGCCCTGCGGTCCTGCGGTTCAGCCGTTCAGGGGCGTCGCGGCGCCAGCGTGTTGCGGATGCGCTCCAGCTCGGTGCGCAGGTCGCGGATGGTGTCGCCCCGCTCCGAGAAGCCGCGGCGCAGGCGCGCCAGCTCCGCCGCCGACGCGCCCCCGCTTTCGCCCGGCTGCGTGACGGTGCGGGTGACGGTGGTGGTGTCGCACCCGCCGGCCAGCCCCGGGGGGCGGTCGCCGCAGGGAACCCGCATCTGCCGGACGAGCCCCAGCAGCGTTCCCGCCTCGCGCCGGTAGCCGCCGCGCAGCGACCGCGCCGAGTCGTCGGCCACGTAGATGGCCAGGTGCTGCTCCGCCGCGCGCAGGTCTGCCCCGGCGCGCGGGTCCAGGTTCAGCAGCCCCAGGAAGTAGCGCGACTCGTGCCCCTCGTGCGTCCGCGGATACTCGGCCGCCAGCCGCTGGTACAGCGCCTCGGCCACGCGCAGCGAGTCGTGCGAGTAGGCGTCGAACGCCTGCCGCCACAGCTGCTCGCGCGCGCCGCCGCCCGGCTCGCGCGGGCCGCGCCCCAGGCCGAGCGTGGCGCAGGCGGACAGGAGCGGCACGGCGAATATCAGGCGCAGCGTCTTCATCGGCGCACGGCAGGGGCATGGGGCTCGGCGGCGCGCGGGGCGGGCGGCCGCTCGGGGAGGGTCACTCGGAACATCGTCCCTTTTCCGACCTCGCTCTCTGCAGTGATCGTGCCCCCGTGGGCCTCCACGATCTCGCGCGCGATGGCCAGCCCCAGCCCCGACCCCACCGAGCGCGGCTGCGCGCTGTTGTCCACCTGGTAGAACTTCTCGAAGATCTTGGGCAGCTTGTCGGCCGGGATCCCCACCCCGCTGTCGCGCACCGCCACGCACAGCCCCGTGCCGTCGCGCTCCGCGTCGAGGGCGATGCGGCCGCCGCGCTCGGTGAACTTGAAGGCGTTGGACAGGATGTTCCCCAGCACCTCGTTCAGCCGGTCGGCGTCGCCCTCGATGTTCACCGGCGCGTCGCCGGCCACCTGCACGTGGAAGTCGATGCCGTTCTGGAAGGCCAGCACGCGGAAGCCGCTGGTCAGCTCCTCCAGGAAGTCGCGCACGTTGATGCGGCGCAGCTCCAGCCGCCCGCCCCCCGCCTCGAAGCGGGAGATGTCGAGCAGCCGGTGCACGAGGCGGGTGAGGCGGTCCACCTGGTCCGACACGGCCTCCAGCGTCTTCTTCTGCTGGTCGTTCACGCTCCCGTAGATGCCGTCGGCCAGGAGGGAGACGTAGCCGCGGATGACGGAGAGCGGCGTCTTGATCTCGTGGCTGGCCACCGACACGAACTCGGCCTTCAGGCGGTCCAGCTCGGCCAGCTGCGCCGTCATGGTCGAGAACGAGCGCGCCAGGTCGCCGATCTCGTCGGGCCGCTCCACCGGGATGCGCACGTCGGGCTCGAAGTCGCCCTCGGCCACGTGGCTCATCCCCCGCCCCAGCTCGTCGATGGGGCGCAGCATGGCCCGCGTCATCAGGATGCCGATGATCACGGTGAGCGCCAGCGACAGCGCGAGCGCCACGAGCGTGGTGTTGCGCGCCGCCGTGGCCACGTCGGACGCGCGCCGCACCCGCTCCTCGGCCTCGGCGCCGATGGCCTCGTCGATGGGCTTCAGGCGTTCGGTCATTCCCCGGTACGCCGGGTCGGCGTAGGTCCCGCGGAACCGGTCCTGGTCGTCGGGCGTGGGAAAGGGGAGCAGCTGGAACTCCCGCCGCACCACGCTCTTCAGCGTCTCCCACTGGTGCCGCGCGTCGGTCACCGCGCGGCGGTAGGCGGCGCCGTGCGGCCGCCGGATCAGCGCGGCCAGGTCTCGGTCGCCGGCGGCCATGGCGTCCTCGGCCGTCCCGCGCCACGAGTCCGCCTTGGGCCGGTCGATGTTGATGAGCACCACCGCGTTGTCGTCGGCCGACTGCAGCGCCTCGAGGTTCTTGCGCAGGCTCCCCAGGTTCGAGGTGGCCTCGGTGTCGCGCACCTTCAGCTCCGACGCGATGCGATGCACGGTGCCCAGCGACAGCAGCGCGTAGGTGGCGGGGATGCCCATCACCACCACGGTCGCCAGCAGGGTCAGCACGATGCGCTGCCGGAGCCTCATCGCCCCTCCCGCGCGACGGGGGAGCGCGCGAGCGGCGCGAAGGGCATCGCCCCGCGCGCTGGATCGTCCACCGAAGAGATCGTCTTCCCGAGAAGGGTCATCCGTCCGCCGAAGCCTGCCTGTGCGGGGCGCGCGCGGAAGCCGATGCGCGCGGGGAGGTGACGACGCGGCGGCGCCCGCCGTCACCGCCGGAGTCACGCAAGAGGCGTGTCACCCCTCGCCGGTGCCCGGGGTTCCGCCGCCCGCCCGCTCGCGGCGCTTCACCTCGTCCCAGAGCACGTCCAGCTCTTCCAGCGTTGCCTGGCCGAAGACCAGCCCGCGCTCCGCCGCCAGCGCCTCGACCGCGCCGAAGCGCCGCGCGAACTTCTCGTTCGCCCGGCTCAGCGCGGACGAGGGATGCGCGTCGGCCAGCCGCACCAGGTTCACCACGGCGAAGAGGAGGTCGCCCAGCTCCTCCTCCACCTTCGCCGGGTCGCCCGATTCCAGCTCGTGGCGGGCCTCGTCCACCTCCTCGCGCACCTTGTCCCACGCGCCGCGCCAGTCGCTCCAGTCGAAGCCGAACTCGGCCACGCGCGCCTGCACCCGGTAGGCGCGGGTGAGGGGGTCCAGCCCCGAGGGAACGGCGTCCAGGATCGACTCCGCCGCGCCGCGCTCCGCCCGCTCGCGCGCCTTGATGGCCTCCCACGGCTGGTGCGCGCCGCCGTACAGGTGCGGGTGCCTCCGGCGCATCTTTTGCTCGACCGCCGCCACCACGTCCTCGCGGCCGAAGAGCCCGTCCTCCTCGGCCATCACGACCTGGAAGGCCACGTTCAGCAGCAGGTCGCCCAGCTCGTCCCGCACCGCCTCCGCGTTGCCCGCGGCGATGGCCCGCGCCGCCTCGTGCGCCTCCTCGACGAGGTAGGGCTGCAGGGACGCGGGGGTCTGCGCCGCGTCCCACGGGCAGCGCGCGCGGAGAAAGGCGGCCAGCGCCAGCGCGCGGTCGAAGGTGCCGCCGGGGGGCGGCAGGGGCGGGTTTTCGGCTTGCGACGGGCTCACAGGCGGCCTAGAATACCGGTTTCGTGTCCGATCCGTCAACCGCGGTTTCGAGAGCCTGGGTCGAGGTGGACCTGGGCGCGCTGAGGGCCAACCTGCGCCGCGTGCAGCGCGCCGCGCCGGGCTCGGCCCTGGTTCCCATGCTCAAGGCCGACGCCTACGGGCTGGGGGTTCCGCACGTGCTCCGCGCCGTGATCGAGGCGCTGGCGCCCGGCGGGCCCTGGGCCATCGGCGTGGCGGCCACCAGCGAGGGTGAAGC
>NZ_DATIND010000108.1 GCF_035474595.1 Longimicrobium sp. | reverse complement strand
CCCGGTTCGCCTTCAACAGCGTTTCCAGCTCCTCCTGCGACTGCGCAATCGCGGGAAAGCGTTCGCTCATCGGCCAACTCCGGTTGAGGTTGGCTCACAAAGATAAGCTAAGTGAACAATCCGTCAAGGGAATTGGTATTAGTGCCAAGTGCCAAGTGCCTAGTCCTGAGTCCTATTCTTGGCGGCCACAACTCACCTCAACTCACCGCGATCCAGATCCCCGCGCGTTGTCGCGGCCCCCGCGGAGCCCTCCCCCCGCGGCTGGGGCCGCGTACCCCCTCCCGACAACGGGAGGGGATAACTTCGATGGCGGCGCTCGGACGCTGGCGCATGCATCGGCGGTGGTTTGATGCGTGGCCTTCTCCAGCATCGTGACGTCACGATGAACTCTCGTGTGCGAGCGGGGGGAGGGCGCCAGCGAGGCGGGCAGGGCAGCGCCACTCAGCACCAGTCTCGCCAAGCTACCTCTCCCGGTACGGGAGAGGTGGACGGCCTCGGCCGGCCGGAGAGGGCGCGATGCCGCGGCAACGAGCCGAATCCAGTCGCCGCTCGCGGGGTTGACGATGATCCCGAACGCACCGAAGCCCCTCCCCGCAACTCGGAGAAGGGCTTCGTATCAGCACTTAGCACTTGGGACTTAGCACTTAGGACTCAAGACTTGGCACTTGGCACTTGGCACTCAGCACTCAGCACTTTCCTACTCCACCGCCTCCCCCGCCACCGCCGCCGCCCTCGCCTCCGCCGTTTCCGACGCGTGCCCGGGCGGCTGCATCAGCCGCACCACGGTCACGCGGCGCTCCTCGGTCTCCTCCACGCGCAGCTGCATGTCGCCGTCGATGCCGGGGGCGGCGGCCACGTCGCCCACCACGGGAACGCGGCCCAGCGTGCCGAACACGTATCCCCCCAGCGTGTCGAACTCCTCCTCGGGCAGGCGCAGGCCGAAGCGCTCGTTCACCTCGCCCACGCTCACGGCGCCGTCGATCAGCACGTCGCCCTCGGGGGTAGGCTCGAACTCGGGCTCGGGCTCGTCGAACTCGTCGGCGATCTCGCCCACGATCTCCTCCAGCAGGTCCTCCATCGTCACCAGGCCGTGCGTGCCGCCGTACTCGTCCAGCACGATGGCCAGGTGCACCTTCTGCTTGCGCAGCTCCTGCAGCAGCTCGGACACCAGCTTGGTGCCGGGAACGAAGAACGCCGGGCGCAGGATGGAGCGGATGTCGAACCCGGTCTGCTCCAGCTCCTCGCGCTTCGCCAGCAGGGGAAGGAGGTCCTTCTCCAGCACCACGCCCACGATGGAGTCCACCGTTCCCTCGTACACGGGGTAGCGCGAGTGGCCCTCCTCGATGGCGATGCGCACCAGGTCGTCGAACCCGGTGTCGACGGGGATCGCCACCATGGCCGTGCGCGGCGTCATCACCTCGCGCGCCACGGTCTCGGCGAACTCGAACACGCCGCGGATCATGTCGCGCTCGTCGCTCTCGATCTCGCCGGGGTCGGTGCCGTGCGTCACCAGCAGGCGCAGCTCCTCGGGGGTCTGCATCAGCGGGTGCAGCCCGGCCGACGGCACGCCGACGATGCGCAGCGCGCCGCGGACGATGAAGGAAAGCGGGCGGGTGATGGGGAAGAGCGCCGCCGCCAGCAGCTCCAGGAAGGGGATGGAGACGTGCGCGGTGATCCACTCGGCGCGGTTCACGGCGATCAGCTTGGGCACCTGCTGCCCCAGCGTGGCGTGCAGGAGGATGACCAGCGCGATGGAGAGGATGCGGGCGGGAACGGGAAGGAGCCCCAGCGGCTCCCAGAAGCGGTGGGCGGCCACGATGGCGAACCACCCCAGCAGCACGGTGAGCGTGCTGCGCCCCAGCTGCGCCGCGAACACCAGCTCTTCCAGCCGCTCGATGGGCGGCAGGACGCGGTGCGAGCGCGGATCGCCCAGGCGGACGTTCTGTTCGATGCGGGAGCGGCGGACCGCGATGAGCGCGAACTCGGCGGCCGCCAGGAACGCGTTGGCGGTGACGAGGGCCAGGGCTATGAAAAGGGGGAGACTACTCGGGCCGGGGTCGTCCATCGGATGTCTGGGGGGTGACCCGGAGCCCCGCGAACCGGGGCTCCGCAGGCACGCGGCGCCGCGCGCTGGCGGGGGCTGAACTCAGCACCCCGCTGCCGCGCCGCCGCGTGGTCGCGCGGGGCTCAGGCCGCTTCGGCCGGCTCGCGCGCGGGAGCGTTCGCGATCACCGGCCGGCAGAACCGCAGGCCGATGCCCTCCAGCTCCTTCAATTCCTTCTCCTTCAGCGCCGGGTACCGCTCGCCGAGGAACTCCACGGTATCCTTCATCCACTCCACCTGCTGCTCTTCCGTGGCCTGCAGCACGCCGCAGCGGTGGATGTGCGAGAACAGCTCGTTGCGCGCCTCGTCCAGGGCGGTCGGGCGGCTTGGCTTCCTGTCTCTGTCGCGCTCTCGGTTACGGCTCAAACCTGCCTCCTCATCCTCGTAAAGAATCAACCCTCGCGCAGAGGGTACGGTGACGGCATTCGTGTGCCGTCAAATCTAACACTTTCGCCCTTTCCGCGAAACCGCGCCCCCGGCGTCCGTTTCCCCGCCGCCGCGGGGGTGCCGCCGCCCGCCGGAGCGGGTACTTTGGGGGGATGCAACCGCGCCGCCCGCCCGCCGCTCCCGCGCGTCCGCGCCGCCTCTCCGGCCCCGCCTGGTGGGTGGCGCCCGGCTACCGCGCCGGATGGCGCGACGTGGGCGCCTACCGCATCCACTGCGTGGAGGCCGGCGCCGGGGCCGAGACCGTGGTGCTGCTGCACGGGCTCAGCGGGTCGGCGCGGTGGTGGCAACGCAACATCCCCGCCCTGGCGGTAGCACGGCGGGTGGCCGTCCCCGACGTCATCGGCTTCGGGCGCAGCCGCCTGCGCGGGCCGCTTCCCGACGTTCCCGCGCTGGCCGCCGTGCTGGCGGAGTGGATCGCCTCCATCTCGGCCGATCCCGTCCACCTGGTCGGCCACTCGATGGGCGGGCACCTGGCCATCCACGTGGCGGCGCGGTATCCCGAGCGGGTCCGCCGGCTGGTGCTGGTGGACGCGGCGGGGGTCCCGCGGGCGCGGACGCCGCGCAACCTGCTGCGGCTGGCCTTCGAGGCCGGGCCGCCGCGCCGCTGGGGCGATCCGCGCTTCCTTCCCGTCATCTGGAGAGACGCGCTGGTGGCCGGTCCTGTTACGGTGCTCCGCGGGCTGCGCCACATCCTGCGCGACGACGTGCGGCCGCTGCTGCCGCGCATCTCCGCGCCCACGCTGATCCTGTGGGGCGAGAAGGATGGCCTGGTGCCGCTCGAGGCCGCCCGCGAGCTGCGCGCCGGGATCGCCGGCTCGCGCCTTCTCGTCATCCCCAACGCCTACCACAACGTGATGGTCGACCGCCCGGACGAATTCAACGCCGCCCTGCTGAGTTTCCTCGACGGCGGCGAGGTGGGCGAATGATCCCGGACCGCGGATCTCACACGGAGGGAACGGAGGAGCTCATCGCGTGCGGCGCCTTTCCTCCGTTCCCTCCGTTTCCTCCGTTTCCTCCGCGTGAGATTTTCTTCCGCGGTTCGTGGGAGATGCAGTGACGCCGGGGGATGCGGCCGTCGCGTGGTCGCGCGAGCGGTGGGTGCGCGTGGGCGAGTACGACGTGCGCTACCGCGAGGCGGGCGAGGGGCCGCCGGTCGTGCTCGTCCACGGCCTGGGATTGTCGGCGGATTTCTGGTGGAAGAACGGGCCGCCGCTGGCCGTCGAGGGCTTCCGCGTGCTCGCGCCGGACCTCCCGGGCTTCGGGAAGACGGAGGGCCCCGCGTATCTCCCCGTCGAGGCGCAGGCGGCGTGGACGGCGCGCTTCGCGGACGCGCTCGCGCTGGGGCCGGCGGCGTACGTGGGCCACTCGGTGAGCGCGCAGGCCATGCTGCAGCTGGCCGCGGACGAGCCGGAGCGCGTGGCCGCCCTGGTGCTGGCCGCGCCGACGGGGGACCCGGCGCCGCTGCGGCGGACGCGGCAGGCGCTGGGGTTCGTCACCGACGCGGTGTTCGAGCCCGTGGGCCTGGTTCCCGCCGTGGGCGAGCCGTACTTCCGCGCCGGCATCCCGCGCTGGCTGCGGACGTGGGCCTCGGCGGGCGGCCACGACACCCTGGGCGCGGCGCGGCGGGCGAAGGCGCCGGGGATCGTCATCCTCGGCAAGCACGATCCCGTCGTGCGGCGCGGCTTCGCGCGGGAACTGGCCGAGGCGCTCCCCGGCGGGCGATGCATCGAGCTGGAGCGCGGCGCGCACGCCGTGGTCTTCGACGCGCCCGAGGACTTCAACCGCGAAGTCGTCGCCTTCCTGCGCGAGGTCCTGGCGTCGCGGTAGCGCGGCCCGTGTCGTGCGGCGCGGGGGCGATGCATCTCCCGTCTCCCCCTCTCCCCCTCCTCACCCCTCGCCGGAGACGCCTTCCGATGACGATCGCCGAATCGCGCGCCGCGGCCGCGTGGCCCGCGCTGGAGCTGGACGCGTGGGAGCCCACGCGCGACACGCTGCACCTGTGGACGCAGGTCGTGGGCAAGGTGCGGATGGCGCTGTCGCCGTGGGTGAACCACTGGTGGCATGTGCCGCTGTACGTCTCCGCGCGCGGGCTGACGACGTCGGCCATTCCATACGGCGCGGGTGCGTTCCAGATCGACTTCGACTTCATCGCTCCCCAGCTCGTCATCTCCTGCAGCGACGGGCAGAGCCGCACGATGCGGCTGGAGCCGATGACGGTGGCGGACTTCCACGCGGGGGTGATGGCGCGCCTGCGCGAGCTGGGGATCGGGGTGCGCATCTGGCCGGTGCCGGTGGAGCTCCCCGATCCCATCCCCTTCCCGGACGACACCGTGCACGCCGCGTACGATCCGGAGTACGCGCACCGGTTCTGGCGGGTGCTGGCGCAGAGCACGCGGGTGATGACGGAGTTCCGCGGCGCCTTCCTGGGCAAGTGCAGCCCCGTGCACTTCTTCTGGGGAAGCTTCGACCTGGCGGTCACGCGCTTCAGCGGCCGCACCGCGCCGCCGCACCCCGGCGCGCCGAACGTGGCCGACGCGGTCACGCGCGAGGCGTACTCGCACGAGGTGAGCAGCGCGGGGTTCTGGCCCGGCGGCGGGCCGATGCGCGAGGCCATCTTCTACGCCTACGCCTACCCCGGCCCCGACGGGTTCGCCGGCTACCCGGTGCGCCCCGCCGCCGCCTCGTGGTCCCCCGACTTCGGCGAGTTCATCCTCCCCTACGATGCCGTCCGCACCGCCGCGGACCCCGACGCCACCCTCCACGCCTTCCTGGAATCGACGTACGAGGCGGCGGCGGAGCTGGCGAAGTGGGATCGGAAAGCGCTGGAGCGCGGATGAGTGCGCACTGAGTGTTGCATCTGGACGTTTTCTACGCCAGAATTCGTTCGATGCCGGAACGTCGCGCGCCGGTGCGGGTTGTAGATGCAACGGGAGGAACCCCAGTGCGCACACGATTTCGCGAGGACAAGACGACCCAGGCGGCGGCGCGGCTGCTCCATCTGCGGGGCGGAGCGATGAGCCATCTGAAGCTCATCAAGCTGCTGTACCTGCTGGACCGCGAGGCGCTGCTGCGCTGGGGGCGGCCGGTGACGTACGACTGGTACTACTCCATGCCGCACGGCCCGGTGCTGAGCTACACGCTGGACCTGATCAACTCCGAGGAAGCCGGCGGCCGCACCTACTGGGGCCGCTTCATCGCGCCGAAGAGCAACCACGAGGTCCGCCTTCGTGACGCTGCCGCCACGCCCGCCGACCAGCTTTCACCGGCGGAAGAGGCGCTGATCGCCGAGATCTTCGGGACGTACGGCGGGATGACGCGCTGGCAGCTCCGTGACTTCACCCACACGCTCCCGGAGTGGACGGACCCGCAGGGATCGTCCATGCGGATCGAGCATCGCGACATCCTGCGCTACGGCGGCCTTTCGGACGACGAGATCGCGCAGGTGGAAGCGGACCTGGAGGAGTCGGCGCTCGCCGACGCGATCTTCTAGTCCGTGCCGGTCTCCGCGGGCAACACCTTCATCCTGACACGCGCGACGGGGTCGACGCCGCATCTCTGGGTCGTCCTGTGCGATCCGGTGGGCGATCCGGCCGAGGTGGTCATCGCCAGCCTGAGCACCTCCCGCGCGCACTCCGACGACACGGTGTCCTCCACGCGGGCGATCACCCGTTCGTCCAGCACCCCACCTGCGTCTACTACTCCGACGCGCGCATCACCACGGTCGCGCGGCTCGAGATCGCCATCCGCCAGCGGCAGGCGATCCAGCGCGCGGAGATGGATGCCGCCCTGGTCGAGCGAATCCGCGCGGGACTGTATCGCTCGCCGTTCACCGTACACGCGCTGCGCGAACGCTGCCGCGCGTTCTTCGGCCCGCCCGAGGAGTAGCCGCTTCAACCGAACGCGCTTCACGAGAAGACGCGCAGGCACGGAGGAGTTCTCCGCGCCTCCGCGTCGCCGCGTGAGGCCTGCTGTCGACGCGCCGACTACTCGCCCAGCCGCTCCGCGATGGCCCAGGCGAGCAGCGGCAGCATCAGCTCGTGGTGGCCGGTGATGTGGAAGCCGCGGCCGCCGCCCGAGCGGGTGGGACGCTCGACCACGTTCACGCGCGGGCGGTAGTGGCGCTGCATGTCGAAGTCCGCGGCCACGAACCCGCGCGGCCGCCCGCCGTTCAGGTTGCGCGCGACGGTCAGCGCCTTCAGGAACACCTCCGGCATCACCACCGCGCTGCCCAGGTTGATCACCACGCCGCCCTCGTCCAGCGCGGGGAGCGCGGCGGCCAGGCGCCGGAAGTCGCGGTGGCCGGTGTCGCCGATGGCCGCGCCGCTGGCCGCGGGGTGCTGGTGGATGATCTCCGCGCCGACCGCCGGGTGCAGCGTGTACGGCACCCCCAGCCGGAACGACTGCATCAGCAGCGACAGCTCGGGATAGGCCAGGTCGTTGCGCTCGTTCAGGTCGCGGGCGAGCGCTTCCCCCATCCCCCAGCCTTCCCGCATCCCCCGCACGAAGGCCTCGTTCATGTCGCGCCCGGTCTCCTCGGCCATGCCGAACGACCCGTCCGCCAGCCCCGCCTCCACGTCCTCGCTGGTTCCGCCCCAGCGCGCCATCTCGTAGTCGTGGATCCCCGCCGAGCCGTTGGACGCCAGGTGCGTGGCCGCGCCGCGCCGCATCAGGTCGATCAGCAGCGGCGCCAGCCCGGTCTTCACCACGTGCCCGCCGAGCATCCATACGACCGCCTTCCGCGCGCGGACGGCCGCCGCGACGGCGTCCACCACCTGCACGAAGGCGTCGGCCTGCAGCACGTGCGGGAGCGAGTCCAGGAACGCGGCGAAGGTGCGGTCGCCGGCCTCCGCGGGCGGCGGCGAGGCGAACTGCTCGGCCACCACCTTGTTGGGGCGCGTGGAGACGGGAAGGGTGCGCACAAGCGAAAGGTCCGCCTCGGGAGCGTTCCCGGAGGCGGACCCCGCAGCGCGATGGTCGTCGCTGGTCACGTTGGATTGGTTCGGGAGATGGGGATCAGGAGCCCGCGCGGTAGGTGCGCATCGACATCGTCAGCGACCCCACCACCGGCACGCGGCTCTTGATGAGCACGGGGATGCGGCGCTCGTCGTCGGTGAAGTAGATCTCCGCGCGGCCGCCCTCGCCGAAGATCCCCGACGTGCGGATGGTGGGCTGCACCACCACCGTGCGGAAGCGGCCGGCGGGCACCGTCACCGTCTCCTTGCGGACCACGCGCAGCACCACCGGGTTGCCGCTTTCCTTGAAGTAGCGGGTGAGCGTGTAGGTGTCGCCCACCTCCAGCGGCAGGGTGCGCGCGTAGTACATGAACGACAGCTCGTCGAGCGGCTTGTCGGTGGGGATGGTGCCGGTCTCGCCGTTGTCCGGGCGGCGGAAGGTGCGGCGCGCCGGATCGAAGTCGTACGTGCGGTTGCGGCGGTAGCGCACCTCGTGCACGTCCTGGATGAAGCGCCGCGAGAACAGCCCCTGCGCGTCGATCCACGACTCGTAGCGGTCGTCCACGCGCGCCAGCGGCACGCCGCCGGACACGCGCATCCGCGCGTGGAAGGTCTGCGCGCCGCCGATCGTCTCCATCCCCGCGATCTCCACGTACCCGCTGCCCACGCTCAGCGCGCCCAGCTTCACCTGGTACTCGGCGCGCTCGCCGCTGGCGAAGGGGAGGCGCGCGGCGCGCGCGCCTTCCTGCATGCGCCCCGCGCCGGCCAGCACCACCACGGCAGCCAAGGCCGCGGCGGCGGAAACCCATCTATGTCCACGCACGAAAGTCATCTCGTTGCTCCACTGAAGTCACCTCATCAAGCCTCGTCCCCACCTCCACCCATCGTCCCGCTCTCGTTCCCGCCGGTGGCCCGAGGAGGCGAATCCCCGCCCGTCGGACCGCCACCGCTACTGCTCGGGCCAGCGTCGAAGCTGCCTTCGCCACGATCGCCGGCACCGCTCTCGACGCGGTGCGCGCCGCCGCCGCTCACTCCCGATTCGCCACCACTGCTTCTGCCCGCGTCGAAATCGGCCGGCGACGCGTCCCCGGGGCCGCTCTCTCCACCGCCGGATTCGGGGGATTCGCCGCCTTCCGCGCCCTGCGGCTTGCGGCGCGGGCGGCGGGGGCGCGGCGGACGCTTGCGCTTCGGCGGGGCGTCGGATGCCTCTCCGGGCAATGCCGCGTCGGGCTGATCCGTCCCCGCTGCGGCTTCGGCGGCAGGGGACGCAGCCGCGGACGCACTCGCATCCGGCGACGCATCCGCATCCATCGACGCGGCGGGCTTCTTTCCGCGGCGGGAGCGGGAACGGCGCTTCCGCGGCCCATCTCCCTGCGGCTGGCCCTCGCTCTCCGGCGATCCATCGCCCTGCGGCTCCGAATCCCCCAACGTTCCGGCGAACGGCTGCTCCGCATCGGGAGACGGGCTGCGCTGCGGGTCGCCGGAAGATGGCTCGCGGCGGCGCGGCTCCGGCGCCTCGGCCGCGGGGGGACGCTGGCGCTGCGGCTCGGCATCGCCCTGCGCGCGAGGCTGCTGTGCATCGCCCTGCGGCTGGCGATCGCCGTCCTTGCGGCCGCGGTTGCGCTTGCGCGGCGGGCGGGTGCGCTCGGTGGACGGCGCGGCGGGCGCGGTGGACTCGGGCGCGCGCTGCGGCCGGGGCTGGCGCGGCGCCTCGGGGGCGGGCTCGCGGCGCGGCGGCTGCACGCGCGTGGCGTCGGCGGCGGCGGGCTCGGGGCGCGGCGGCTTCTGCGGCGGCTGCTTCGCGTCGGACGCCGCGGCGGCGGCGCGGGCCTCGGCCAGGCGGCGCGGCGCCTTCCGCGCGAAGTCCCACAGCTCCAGCGCCGTGCTCCACGGGCGAAAGCGCGTGGGGCGCTCGCGGCGGGTGTAGTGCAGCGAAACCTCGGCGTCCTCGGCCCGCCGCACGTGCGGCGTGACGCAGAGGAGCAGCTCGGCGTTGGCCGCCCAGCCGTGCTTCGTGAGCAGCGGCTTGCCGTCGCGGTCCTGCAGCGCGCGCTTCAGCACCGAGACGCGGTAGGCGCGGAAGCCGGAGAGCGGGTCGCGGATCTCCTTGGGGCGCGGCGAGCGCGACACCAGCCAGGGAAGCCCGCGCCGCGACCAGCGCAGCGACCGCGGCAGCTCGCCCTCCGTCTCCTTCACCGCCGTGCCGACGATGTCCGCGCCGCCTTCCAGCCGCTTCAGCAGCTGCGGGATGTCGTCCGGGCTTTCGGTGAAGTCCGCCTGCATCACGATCAGCCCGTCGCGCTTGGGGTGCGTGGACAGGCGCACCGCCTCGCGGATCAGCTTCTCCAGCGCCGGCGCGTACCCCTGCGTCTTCTCGTTGCGCAGCACGGTCACGGGAAGGACGCGGGCGTACGGCTCCAGCACCTCGCGCGTGTCGTCGGTCGAGCCGTCGTCCAGCACCAGAACGTGGTAGTCGCGCGGGAACTCCTCCATCACCTGGCGGATCTTCCAGAGGAGCACGCCGATGGTGCGCGCCTCGTTCAGCGCGGGAATGCAGATGTAGATCACGCGTCGTCCGGGTCGGTGTCCGCGGGGACGGATGCGGCCTCGGCATTACCCGATTCCGCGGCGAAATGTTCCGGTCCGGGGCTGCTTTTCCAGCGCCGGTGGAACCAGAAGTACTGCTCCGGCGCCTTCCTCACCTCGCCCTCGAGCCGCGCCGCCAGCTCGGCCGTGAGCGCCCGCACGTCGGCCTCCAGGTCGCCCGTGCGGACGACCGGGACGCGCTGCCCCGACACCTCGTAGCGCACCTCGCGCCCGGGTAGGCGGCGGGCCACGCAGGCGAACACCGGCGCGCCCAGCTTCAGCGCGAAGAGCGCGGGCCCGCGGTGGGTGGACGCCGGGCGGCCGAAGAAGGGGACGAAGACGCCGGCGCGGCGCGCGTCCTGGTCGCCCACGATGCCGATCACCCGGTTCCGGCGCAGCAGCCGCGGGACGCGCGACGGCGCTTCGCGCTGGGTGATGGTCTCCACGCCCAGGTTCAGCCGCAGCCCGTTCAGGCGCGCGTCCACCAGCCGGTTCCCCTGGCGGCGGACGATGGCGGCGATCGGCGTGCCGCGCGAGGCGACCGTGGCCGCGGCGATCTCCCAGTTGCCGTAGTGGCCGGTGACGAGGATGACGCCCTTCCCCTCGTCCAGCGCGCCCTGCAGCTCATCCCATCCGACCGGGACGGTGCGGTCGACGATGGCCTGCCGGTCGAGCTTGCCCAGCCGCAGGATGGCGGCGGACTCGCGCCCCAGGTGCTCGTACGCGGCGCGCGCGGTCGCGTGGATCCACGCCTCCGGCTGGCCGGGATAGGCCAGGCGGAGGTTGGCCTCGACCACCTTCCGCCGGATCCCCAGCCGGTACACCATCCGCCCGATCCGCCGGCCGACGGCGTCCGCCACGCGCTCGGGGAGCGTGGCCACCGCGGTCTCCAGCGTCCGCGCCAGCGCGTACTCCACGCGGTGCGCGGGCGTGTGGCGCGGCCCGTCGCCGTCCGCGCCACGCGCCGTCGCGGGGGACGGAGACGCGGGCGGGGCGGGGGAGGGGGATGGAGATGTAGATGGCTTCGTGTCCGGCATCGGTCTATCCAGCTTCAACTTCGATGTTTCGGTCGATGATCAAGCGGCAGCGGGGAGAGCCTTCGTTGGCGCACCTGCTCACCTGCTCACCGGGAATGGAATTCCCGGGCAACAACAGCACAAAGTCCCTGCGGGACTGCGGCCTCGGCATCCCGGCGCTTCGATGGATGTCGATGCTGCCGCGCGGCTCGCGGCTTAGCGCTTCTTCGCGACCTCTGCCAGCAGCGCCTCGTAGCGGTCGATCATGCGATCGAGGCTGAAGGCGTCGCGGGCGCGGGCGCGGCCGGCCGCGGACATCCGCGCGCGGGCGGTAGGGTCGCGGGCCAGGCGCACCAGCGCGGCGGCGAGCGCGTCCGGATCGCCCGGCGGGACGAGCAGTCCCTGCACTTCGTGCTCCACGATCTCCGGCAGGCTGCTCGCGTTCGCGGCTACGACGGGGACGCCCGCCGCCAGCCCCTCCGCCGCCACCAGCCCGAACCCCTCCCAGTGCGAGGGGACGGCCAGCACGTCCATCGCCCGCAGCAGCTCGGGGATGTCGCGGCGGTAGCCCAGCCAGTGCACGCGCTCCGCATCCGCCAGCAGCGCGCGCGTCCGCTCTTCCGCCGGGCCCTTGCCGACCATCACCAGGTGCGCGTGGGGGAGGGCGGCGGCCACCGCGGGCCAGGCGCGCGCCAGGTCCAGCACGCCCTTGCGCTCGTCGAACCGCCCGATGAAGCCGATCGCCAGCGCGCTCTCCGGCAGTCCCAGCGCGGCGGGAGTCGCCCGGTCGAAGCGCGCGGCGTCGATCCCGTTATGGATCACCGCCATCGAGTCCGGCCGCAGCCAGGGCGCCGACCGCAGCAGCGTCTCGCGCGTCGCCGCGGAGTTGGCCACGTGCCGCGCGGGGAGCGCGCCGAAGAACAGGCGGTGGTCCGGGGTGCCGCGCAGCGGGCGGTCGTTGGCGTGCCGGACGACGACGGGGATGCGCCGCATCCACGCCGCGGGGCCGGTGAGGCGCACGTCCTTCTTCATCAGCGTCAGCACCACGTCGGCCCGGTGGCGGCCGAGGGCGCGGGCGGCGCGCCAGACCACGCCGGGGTGCAGGTCCATCCCCTTCAGGATCGGCTCGAAGGGCGCCACCCCGCGCAGCCGCTCCTCCAGCGGCGAGTCCGGCCGGCCGAACACCGCGACGTAATGGCCGCGCTCCTGGAGCCCCCGCGCCAGCACCTCCGTCACCTGGTGCACCCCGCCCCAGCTGTACGAGGCGTTGCTGAGCACGATGCGCATTCAGGCGCGCCGCCGCGGGCGGAGATCGGGTGCGTTCACGCGCGACAAAGTAACCCCGCCGTCCCGCATCGTCCACGCGCACGAGCGCAGGCCGGGGAGACGAAATGGCACGGGCCCCGCCGGCATGGCGCCGCGGGGCCCGGTGCTGCGTGCGTGCTTCGCAGGGCGGATCCATGCGTCCGAACCGGCCGATCCAAGGGGCGGGAGTGTTGTGGCCGTGCTCCGGCTACGCGCCGACGTTCAGCGTGCCGGTCATCCCCAGCGCGGCGTGGGGATCGCACTGGAAGTAGTACGAGCCGGGCTTCAGCCCCACGACGTACTCCTTCGTCTGCCCCGCCGCCTGCATCAGCTCGCTGGGGGCGGGAAGTCCCTGCACGCCGGGGTTCCGCGCGGCCGGAAAGCTCACGTTGTGCACGCCGCCGCCGGACACCAGCGTGAAGCGTAGCACGTCGTGCTCCTTCGCGCTGACGGCGTTCGGCTCGAAGCGGTTTCCCTGCTCGTCGGTGATCATTTTGATCTCGATCACCCGGCCGTTCCCCTCCCCCGGCGTCCCGAGGGCGACGGGCCCGGAGCTCGCCGCTGGCGCGGGAGCCGCCGCCTGAGCGGTGTCCGCGGGGGCATCGCCATCCACGCTGTCCCTCCCGCCGCCGCACGCCGCCGCGAGCAGCAAGACGCCGAGCGCGGCGACGGCCAGCAGGTTCCCGTGCTGCATCGAAGTCCTCGTCATCGAGAAGGGAGTGGGCGGTCTCGTCCGTCGCCGCCGAATGTGGCCATCCCCGCGGAGCCGGTCCATCCGGATTCCCCCGCACCTGCGTGGGGATGATCCCGACGCGAGCTTGCAGAGCGGAGATCGTGTCTTGGCGGTGGTCGGCAGATGAAAAGCGGCGGGCGAGAGATGCCTCTCTCGCCCGCCGATGCGTTCGTCTGCTTACGTCAAGATTCCGATCTACGCGGAGACGAACAGCGGGCGCAGCTCCGACGCGCCGGTGACTGCGAGCTGCGCCGCGGCGCGGCCGCAGAGCGCCCCGATGACGTTGCCGGTGCCGCTGTACCCGCCGAGCGCCCAGACGCCGGGCTCCACCTCGTCCAGCACCGGCAGCCCGTCTTCCGTGTAGCCGACGGGCGCGGCCCAGCGGTGGGTGATGGGCGCGTCGACGCCGAGGGTGCCGCGCAGGAAGTGATCGATCATCTCCTGCACCACGTCGCCCGGCTCGGCGTGGTGCGTCCACTCCGGGTCGCCGCCGCGGTCGCGGAAGCCGCCCAGGGCGATGCGGCCGTCCGGAAGCTGCTGCCACCACTCGTATCCCCAGCGCATGTAGCAGGGACGCGGGAAGCGGATCTCCGGGAGCGGCGCCGTCGCCACCATCTGCAGCCGCGCGGTGCGGACGCGCCCGGCCAGCGCGGGCACCAGCTGCTCCAGCCGCCCGTCGACGGCCACGATCACGCGACCGCAGCGCACGCGTCCGCCCGGCGTGCGCACCTCGCCCGCGCGCAGCTCGGTCGCGGGCGAGTGCTCGAACAGCCGCGCGCCCGCATCCGCCAGCCGGAGCGCCAGGGTGCGGCAGCGGAGCAGGGGATTGAACGCGCCGTCGGAGGGGATGAGCAGCCCGGTGCCCTCCGCGCCCTCGTACCACTCCACGGCCAGCCCGTCCGCTCGCATGGCGGCCAGCTGCGCGCGGCAGTCCGCCACCTCCTCGTCGTCCGCGGCGATGCGGAGCGAGCCCACGCGCCGCACCGCGTCCGGCGTCTCCGCGGTGATGCGGTCGACCTCGGCGAGCGTGGTGCGGTAGATGGTCAGCGCGCGCTCCCGCCCGTACGCCGCGACCGCGTCGTGGTAGAACTCGTACGCGCCGGCCAGCAGGAACCCGCCGTTTCGCCCCGCCGCCCCGCCCGCGACCATCCCCGCGTCCACGCCCACGACGCTCACGCCCATCCGCCGCAGCTCGCCCATGCAGGTGAGCCCCGACCCGCCCAGCCCCACCACGCACACGTCGGCGGTGACGTCGTCCTCCAGCCGCGGCAGCCCCGCCCAGCTCCCGTCGTCCCACACCGGCGTGTTCCGCGCGGCAATCTCGGTATCAGTCACGTGACTCTCGGGGATGAAAAAAGCAGAGTAGACGTCATCCTGAGGCCGGCCACGCCGACCTCGTCCTGCCCGAATGCCGGCAGGCCGAAGGATCTATCGCTAGTTCCGGCACTGCGTTGCGGAGTCGCAAAGATGCGTGGCGGCGACTCTCACCCCATGCCAGAGCGCGTCCGATGCGATGTGGCGACGTCGGATTATAGATCCTTCGGCCTGCCAGCATCAGTGAGGGTTCAGCATCGGTGTGGCCGGCCTCAGGATGACGTCGGATGTTGTGTGCGCGGGATTGGCTCCGGTCGCGCCGATGCTTCGACATCGCACGCACTCACGCACTCCCGCACTCCCGCACCTACTTCCGCAGCAGCTTGAACGCGTGCGTCCACGCGCCGGTGCGGATGCCGTGCACGATCCAGAGCATCGCCAGCGGCTCCAGCAGGCGCGCGCCGTCGATGCCGCCGGTCTCCACGATCTCCCAGCCGAAGTCGGTGCAGATGCCGGCCACGGCGTGCTTCGCGCCGTCGTCGTTGCCGCAGATGAACATCGTCGGCGGGCCGCAGGGGAAGTCGGGGTCCACCATCTCCCCCGCGGTGATGATGTTGAACGCCTTCACCACCTTCGCGCCGGGAAGCCAGCGCTGCACCTGCTCGCCGCCCGAGTCGCCGAACCCCAGCGCCAGCCGCGGCGCGCCGGTGGAGAAGTCGAGCGGGTTGGTGACGTCGATCACCACCTTGCCCGCCAGGTTCTCCGCGCCGGCGAGCTGCAGCGCGCTTTCCGTCCCGCTCCACGCCGTCGCCAGCACCGCGATCTCGCCGAACGCCGCCGCCTGGGCGAAGGTTCCGGCCGACGCGCGCCCGCCCGCCTTCGCCGCCCACTCGCGCACCTTGTCGCTGCCGGGATCGCGCGAGCCCATCATCACCTCGTGCCCGCGCCCCGCGAAGCCGAGCCCGAGCGACTGCCCCACCACGCCGGTGCCCAGGATGCCGATCTTCATCTCGCGTCTGCCGTCCAGGGGAATTCAGGGGGGGAGATGCCGAAAAGGTGCGCCACCACTGATCTCTCGGCAAGATGATGATCCGGAGATGGGGATGCGCCCCGCCGCCTCTCCCTGCGCCGAACCGAGTCCGCGAAGGCGGACTGCGTGCCGTCGTAGCCGCGAGTTCACTCGCATTTTCGGGTTCACGGATCCCGTCGATCTCCCCCAAACGGCACCGGGCCGACTCCCTGGTGGGGAGCCGGCCCGGCGCGCCAGGCCGGGCAGGCCGGCGGGTCACGCATCAACCGATCAGCATTGTCACCTGCGTACGTCGTGGACCTGCGCATCGAATCGGCCCGCGAACCTGCTCCGGCCCTGGTGTGTCGCCGCCAGATGAATGGAACTGCGTGCAATTGTCGTTACGGCCATGATCTGCCGGGCGGCCACGGGGACGGCGGGCTGAGCCTGCGTACCTGTGACGGGCGACGATGTCCGGCGCATCAAGAGGCCGAACCCGTGGACCTGCTCCCGGCGGCGGATCTGTGTGCTGCTGGGCCCTGCGGACCGCTGGCGGCGCTGCTGCTGGAAAAGAAGCCCCGCGGATGAACGGCCGTGCGAATGAAACTGCTGCGGATGAAATTGTTCCCGATAATCTGCGACGCGTGAGTGTTGCAGATTGTATGCCGATTCGTACGCGGAACGTCTCAATCGGCGCGAACCCGATGTGGCGGCGCATGTTACGGATTGTCTCCCTAACCAGTCGTTTCCGGCAGGATGTGGGGCGCGGCCGTCCGGTCGTGACACCCGCGCCGCATGTTCATGTCCCACCCGCGGCCCCATGTGGACGGGAGTGACACGCCGCGGAGGCGCTGGACGCCGGTCCGCGGCCGCCGCGCGAAGGCGGGATCCGGGAGATGCGGGATGGATGCGCAAAACGAAATCGCTCCCCGGCAAAGGGTGCCGGGGAGCGATCCGCGTGCGGAAAAGTCCCGCGCCGCCGGTCAGGTCTCCTGGGCCACCCGCGTCAGCTTCTCGTCCACCGTCTTGATCATTTGATGGAACGACTTCGCGAATTTCTCGACGCCCTCCACCTGCAGCCGCTCCGTCACCGCGTCCAGGTCGATGCCGAGCTCCTGCAGCGTGGCCAGCTCCCCGCGCGCGCGGTCCATCTCCAGGTCCACCGTGCGGCGCGCCTCACCGTGGTCGGCGAAGGCCTGGATGGTGGCCAGCGGCATGGTGTTCACGGTGTCGGGCCCGATCAGCTCCTCCACGTAGATCACGTCGCGGTACGCCGGGTTCTTGGTCGACGTGCTGGCCCAGAGCGGCCGCTGCACGTGCGCGCCCTTCGCCTTCAGCCGCTCCCACCGCTCGCCGCTGAACACCTGGAGGAAGCGCGCGTACGCCATCTTCGCGTTGGCGATGGCCGCGCGCCCCATCACCGACTTCGCCTTCTCGGCGTTGGCGCCTCCCTCCGCGACGATCTTCTCCAGCTCCGCGTCCACCGCGCTGTCCACGCGCGAGACGAAGAACGAGGCGACCGAGGCCACGTGGTCCAGCGGCTGGCCGGCCTCGGCGCGGCGCTCCATCGCGCGCAGGAACGCCTCCATCACCGCCTCGTAGCCGCGCAGCGAGAAGAGCAGGGTGATGTTGATGTTGATCCCCTCCGACAGCGCCTCCTCGATGGCGCCGATCCCCTCGTCGGTGCCGGGGATCTTCACCATCACGTTGGGGCGGTCCACCAGCTTCCACAGCTTGCGCGCCTCGTCCAGCGTGCGCTGCGTGTCGTCGGCCAGCAGCGGCGACACCTCGATCGACACCATCCCGTCGTGCCCGCCCGCCGCGTCGTACACGGGGCGGAAGATGTCGCACGCGTTCTGGATGTCCTCCACCGCGATGCGCTCGAACGCCTCGCCCGCCTCGGTTCCCTCGGCGGCGAAGGTCTCCATCGCGTCGTCGTAGTCGTCGCTCTTCCCGATCGCCTCCTCGAAGATCGACGGGTTGGAGGTCACGCCGCGCAGGTCGTATTTGCGGATCATCTCCTCCAGCTCGCCGTTCTCGATGATTCCGCGGCGGATGTAGTCGAGCCACACGCTCTGTCCCTGCTCGTGCAGGGAGTGGAGGCGGCTGGTGTTTTCGGACATCGGTGACCGTCCTTTGGTTAGGGTACAGCTGAACAGAAGTCCTGAGTCCTGAGTCCCAAGTCCTAAGTGGAAAGCAGTTCACTTAGGACTTAGCACTGGGGACTCAGGACTGTTTTCCTTCGTCCGTTCCTTCCTTCGTCGGCCCCGCCGCGGCCAGGCCGGCTTCCTCGCCCTCGCCGCTGGCGATACCGAGCGCTTCCTTCGCCTTCGCGGCGACGTTGTCCGCGCTGAAGCCGAGCTGCTTGAAGATCTCCTTCGCCGGGGCGCTGGCGCCGAAGTGGCTGATGCCGACCACGCGGCCGGCGCGGCCCACCCACCGCTCCCACCCCATCGGCGAGGCGGCCTCCACGGCCACGCGCGCATCGATCTCCGGCGGCAGCACCTCGTCCTGGTACTCCCGCGGCTGGCGCGAGAAGAGCGTCCAGCTTGGCATGCTCACCACGCGCGTGCCGATCCCCTCCGCCTGCAGCTGCTCGCGCGCCTCCATCGCCACGCTCACCTCGCTCCCGGTGGCGATGAGGATCGCCCGCAGCTCGCCTTCCGCCTCGGCCAGGACGTAGGCGCCCTTGCGCAGCCCGGACGCGGCGCCGAACACCGCGCGGTCGACGATGGGGAGCCCCTGCCGGGTGAGCGCCATGAAGACCGGGCCCTCGGTGTACTCCATCGCGAAGCGCCACGCTTCGGCGGTTTCGTTCGCGTCGCCGGGGCGCAGGTCCACCAGCCCGGGAACGGCGCGCAGCGAGGCCAGCTGCTCGATGGGCTGGTGCGTGGGGCCGTCCTCGCCCAGGCCGACGGAGTCGTGGGTGTAGATGTAGAGGGTGGGCTGCTCCATGAGCGCGGCCAGGCGCACCGGCGGCTTCATGTAGTCGCTGAAGATGAGGAAGGTGCCGCCGTACACGCGCACCCCGCCGTGCAGCGTCATCCCGTTCATCAGCGAGCCCATGGCGTGCTCGCGCACGCCGAAGTGCAGGTTGCGCCCGTCGTACGACTGCGGCTCGAAGTCCCCCACGCCGTCGATGTGCGTGTTGTTGGAGCCGGCCAGGTCTGCCGAGCCGCCCATCAGCCAGGGAACGTGCCGGGCGATCGCGTTGATCGCCTTCCCCGAGGCGGCGCGCGTGGCGAGCGGCTTGTCGTCCTTGCTCCAGGTCGGGATGTCCGCGTCCCACCCCTCCGGCAGGCGGCGGGCGAGCGCGTCCTCCAGCCGCTTGGCCAGCTCCGGCTCGGCGGCGGCGAAGGCGTCGTAGCGCCGCTTCCACTCATCCTGCATCTGCTGGCCCTTCTCCCCCGCCTGCCGCATGTGCCGGAGCGCCTCGTCCGGCACCCAGAAGGTGTCGGTGGTGGGCCAGCCCAGCTGCTGCTTGGAGAGCTTCACCTCTTCCTCGCCCAGCGCCTCGCCGTGCGCCTTTTCGCTCCCCGCGCGGTTGGGCGAGCCGTAGCCGATGACCGTGCGCACCGCGATCATCGACGGGCGCGGGTCCTCCTTGGCGCGGCGGATGGCGGCGTCGAGGGCCTCCAGGTCGTTCACGTCTTCCACGCGGTCGGTGTGCCAGCCGTAGCCGGCGAAGCGCTGCAGCAGGTCCTCGGTGAAGGCCAGGTCGGTGGAGCCCTCGATGGTGATCTTGTTGTCGTCCCAGAAGTAGATGAGCTTGCCGAGCTGGAGATGGCCGGCGATCGATCCCGCCTCGCTGGCCACGCCCTCCATCAGGTCGCCGTCGGAGCAGATGGCGTAGACGTGATGGTCGATGGGCTTGTGCTCGGGCGTGTTGAACTGCGCCGCGATGTGCGCCTCGGCCATCGCCATCCCCACGCCGTTGGCGAACCCCTGCCCCAGCGGCCCGGTGGTGGTCTCCACGCCGACGGTGAGGCCGTACTCGGGGTGGCCGGGGGTCTTGCTCTCCCACTGGCGGAAGTTCTTCAGGTCGTCCAGCTCCAGCCCGTAGCCGGTGAGGTAGAGCATGGAGTACAGCAGCATGGACGCGTGCCCGGCGGAAAGGATGAACCGGTCGCGGTCGATCCACTTCGGGTCGCGGGGATTGTGGCGCAGGTGGCGCGTCCAGATGACGTAGGCCAGCGGGGCCAGCGCCATGGGCGTGCCCGGGTGGCCGGAGTTGGCTTTCTGCACCGCGTCCATCGACAGGGTGCGGATGGTGTTGATGCAGAGCTGGTCCAGGTCGCCGCCGTACGGCCGTCCGTCGGACATCGATCGGTCTGGTTGAAAGGTTGTGGTGCGTCCCTGCTCGAAATCGCGGCCGGGGGTGACTTGCACTCAGCGTGAGCACTGCATGCCGGCGCGTTCCCTCCACATCGCAGCCCTCACCCGGCTCGCTCAGGCTCGCCACCCTCTCCCGATAACGGGAGAGGGTTGGGTGCAGCCAGGCTTCGAGGCGAGCCACGATGCCGGAAAGGGAGTCCGCGAAGGCGGACTTCGGGCAGTTGTTGCCGCGAATTCATTCGCCTTCCCCGGCCTGGCCGCTCCGCTCTTCCGCCGCCTGCGAGAATGGCGCCGCGGCGCGGACACCCGCGCGCGGCGCCGGCTCAGCCGCGGATGCGCTCCAGCGCGACGAGGGCGGCGCCGCGGGCGGTGTCGTTGCCATCGTCGCGCAGGGTGATGGGGCGGCCGAGCGCGCGCTCGAGGATGCGGCGGAACGACGCCGATGCGTGCAGCGCGCCGCCGCTGGCCACGATCTCGTCCGCGCGCCCGTACTCGCCCTCCACCGCGGCGACCGCGTCCGCCACCCGCCCCGCCACCGCCCACAGCCACGCGCGCCAGAGGTCGACGGGCGTGGTGTCCATCGTCATCCCCGCGAAGGTGGCGGCCTCGCCCCGCTCGGAGAGCGGCGGGCGCTCGCCCAGCAGGGTGGGGATGGCCCGGAGATGCGGCGCCGGCTCGTCGGCGGCGGACGCGAGCATGGCCTCCAGGCGGTCGGGGCGCGGGAGGCGGAGCGTGCGGCGCAGCCAGGCGAAGGTGTTGCCGCCGTTGGAGATGGCGCGCCCCGCCACGGTCCGCCGCGCGTCCACCCGGTAGAGCCAGAGGCCGTCCGGGACGCGCGGCTCCGCGTCCTCGCGCAGCACGCGGACGGCGGCGCTCGTCCCCACCGTCAGCGCCAGGCGGCCGGGCTTCGCCGCGCCGCTGCCGACGGTGGCGCAGGCGCCGTCGCCCAGCGCGGGGAACCAGGGGACCCCGGCCAGCTCCGGCCAGCGCCTGGCGAACGGCGGGAGGAGCCCGCGTACCGGCTCGTCGGAAAGCTCGGGGAGATGGGCCCCGGTGATGCCGCACGCGGCCAGCATCTCCGCGTCCCACCGGCACTCGCGCACGTCCAGCAATCCGGTCGCCGAGGCCATCGACAGCGAGGTGCGGCGGACGCCGGACAGCCGCTCGCCCAGGTGCTCGCCGATGGAGAGCCAGGCCGCGGCGCGCGGGAAGGTATCGCCCAACATCTGGCGCAGCCAGACCAGCTTGGCGGCCGGGTAGCTCTCGTGCACGAAGCACCCGGTGCGGCCGTGCGCCGCCTCCGCGTCCACCCGCTCCCGCAGCCGCGCGGCGGCGTCCCGCGCGCGCGTGTCGCCCCAGGCGTAGAGCGGCGTGAGCGTGCGGCCGTCCGCATCGACCCCCATCACCCCGTGCCAGAAGGTGTCGATCGCGACGGCGGCGATCTCCAGCTTCGCGGCGCGCGCGGCCTTCGTCGCGCGGTCCAGCGCGGTGAGCGCGGCGCGCACGAGCGTGTCCGCGTCGGCCTCCATGGCGCCGCGCGGGTGCGTGCGCCAGCGCACCGGCACCTGCGCCCCCGCGCCCGCCGCCCGGCCGCGCGCGTCGTACACCTGCGCGCGCACGGAGGAGGAGCCGATGTCCATCGCCAGCACGTGGCGTTTGCTCATCCCGGCAATCTACGCGGTCCGGCCCCGCGGCGAGAGCCCGGCAAGGCGGGACCAGGCGCGGAGACGCGGAGACGCGGAGGAGCGGGGCAAACGCCTCCGCGCCTTCGCGTCTCCGCGTGAGTCATGGGGATGCCGGGCTACGAGCGGCCGCCGAGGTCGCGCGGGTAACCGGGGTCGTTGCCGATGTCGCCCAGCGCGCCGCCCAGGCCGGTGGCGCGCCGCGCGGCCCAGAACCCCGTCTCGTCGAACGAGTCGTCGGAGTAGAAGTCATCCTGCGCCTCCGCGCGCATCTCCCTTGATGGGGCGCCGTCCGCATCCGCCGCCGCGAAGCGCTGCCGGTCGCCGCGGTCGCGCCGCCAGCTGTCGCGCACCGAGGTCTCGAAGTCGCGGGTGATGGGGCCGTGGTCGTACGCCGGGATCGCGCGCAGGTCGGCGGAGGTGATCTCGTCCACGATCACGCGGTCGTGGTCGCGGTCCAGCCGCGCGTAGCCGATGGGCACCAGCACGTGGCGGTCGTGCTCGCCGGCCACCATCTCGTCGTCCAGATCGACATCGAGGTAGCGCACCTTCATGGCCCCGGTGTCCACCAGCAGCTCGTCGACCTCGCCGATCTTGCGGCCGTCCGCCGCCACCACCTCCCACCCGCGCGGATCGGGGTCGTCGCGCGACACGCGGAAGTCGTCGAGCTCGTCCAGCGGGACCACGCGGTCCAGGTCGTCGTTGCTCATCGGCGCATCCCCGGGTTCGGTGTGGCGCCCGAGCGCGCCGGGGCGGCGCGCGCGGAGGAAGCCGAACAAGCAAAACGGGTTCCATCCCCCGCGTCTCCCCGTTTTTCGATGTCCATCCCCATCCTTTGACAAACATTGGACAGGAGCGTAGGTTTCCGAGCGTCGTGGCGTCATCGCCCTGAGCTTCCAATCACGATCGGGAGAACCCCATGCAGGCAACCGCCGGAGTCCTGGAGAAAGCCGACGTGCTGTCCGAGACCGAGCTCGACACCCTTCCCGTGGGGATGATCCAGCTGGCGCCGGACGGCAAGGTGCTGAAGTTCAACCAGACCGAGTCGGCACTGGCCCGCGTGGCCAAGGACGACGCGCTGGGGAAGAACTTCTTCGACGAGGTGGCGCCGTGCACCAGGGTGCAGGAGTTCCACGGCCGCTTCGTGGAGGGGGTGGAGAAGAAGAGCCTGCACACGGTGTTCGACTATGTCTTCCGGTTCCGCGACGGGCGCCGGAAGAACGTGGTGATCTCGATGTTCTACAGCGCCAGCACGGAGACGGTGTGGGTGTGTGTGGAGAGGCCGTGATGAACGACGAGTGCTAAGTCCTAAGTCCTAAGTCCTAAGTCCTAAGTCCTAAGTCCCAAGTGCTGAGTGCTGAGTGCTGAGTGCTGAGTGGCGAACCGGGCGGCGGTCTTCATAACTCACTTGGGACTTGGGACTTAGGACTTAGGACCTTTTCCATTCATATGGGTGATGCGATGATCGCGGTCGAGCGGCGGCTGGGGTTCGCGGTGAAGGTGGCGGGGAGGGAGGGATTGAAGAGCAACGACGCGCGGCGGTGGCAGACCGGGCCGCACCTGCGCACGTCGATGGAGTACCTGCACCAGATCCTGGACTACCTCGACGAGATCGACGTGCGGATGTACCGCATCTCGTCCGACTTCGTCCCCTACTGCACGCACCCGGACCTGCCCCAGTTTCACGGCCAGATCTCCGAGTGCCGCACGGGGCTGGGCGAGTTGGGCCGCATCGCCCGCGAGCGGGGGATCCGGCTGTCGCTGCACCCCTCGCAGTACGTGCTGCTGAGCGCGCAGGACCCCGCCATCAACGCCAAGGGCATCGCCGACGTGAACGCGCAGGCCGAACTGCTCGACGCGATGGAGCAGGGCCCCGAGGCGGTCGTCATCCTCCACCTGGGCGGCTCGTACGGCGACAAGCCGTCGGCGATGGCGCGATTCGCGGAGAACTTTCCCCGCCTCTCCGAATCCGGCCGGCGGCGGCTGGTGATCGAGAACGACGAAACCATCTACACCGTGCAGGATTGCCTGCGCGTGCACGAGATGACCGGCGTGCGCCTCATCTTCGACCACCAGCACCACCTCCTGAACCCGGGGACGATGACGATGCGCGACGCCGTCCGCGCCGCCCTGGCCACCTGGCCGGCGGAGGTGACGCCGAAGGTGCACTTCTCCTCGCCGAAGATGGATTCACGGGTGGTGATCAAGAACAAGAAGGAGGTGACGGCCCCGCCGCTCCTTTCCCAGCACGCCGACTACGTGAACCCGTGGGAGTTCGCCAACTTCCTCCGCGAGGCCGGCCCCACCCCGTTCGACGTGATGCTGGAGGCGAAGATGAAGGACGCCGCGCTCCTCAAGCTCCGCGCGGACATGGCCAGGCTGCGGCTGTGGCCGGCGGAAGGGGGGTGAAAGGCGGTGAAGGCGGGTGTGGGGGGTGAAGGCTGGTGAAGGCTGGTGAAGGCTGGTGAAGGCTGGCGCTCCACCCCGAATGGAATTCGGGGGCAACAACGGCACAAAGTCGCTCCGCGACTGGCGCACGGTCCTCGTGGCGAATCCGCGGCATCTTCGCATGGGCCGGATTCATGACGCCGGCCGTGGTTTCGTACTTCCGTACTTCCGTACTTTCGTAGTGCTTTTTTCAATTCCCTCCGCGGTCCCACCCCTCCGCATCCCGGCGGCGAACGCCGGTTTCGTCATGCTTGCGAACCGAAGGGGCCCAAACTACCTTCGCCAGTGACCCCCTGTAAAATTCGGAGATCCACCGCCCCAACCCGGGCCCGCCCCGGCGCCAACCTCCGCCCCGTTTTTCCACTCTCGCCACACCGGAGCACCGCCACGCACCCGCTCCATTTCCGCATTGTTCACCCCGCGCGCGCCCCGCACGGCGCGCGCGTGACCCGGCGCCCGCCCCCGCGGCGCGGCGCCGATTGCTCACCCAACCAGGAGGACCCCCAATGAAACCTGCCACGCGTTCGGAACCGCCCGGCGCCGCGTGGACGCTCCGCCGCCTGGCGGCGGCCGTTGCGCTGCTGCTGGCGCTGCCGGCCGCCGCGCGCCCCGCCGCCGCCCAGACGGGCGAGGTCGGCGGCACCGTGGTGGCCGCCGGCAGCAACCGCCCGCTGGCCGGCGCGCAGGTGGCCGTCCAGGGCACCGACCGGCGCGCCGTGACCGACGCCGCCGGCCGCTTCCGCATCGGCGGCCTGAGCGGCACCGAGGTCACGCTGCGCGCCACCACGCTGGGCTACCAGGGCGCCACCCGCACCGCCCGCGTGGGCGACACCGGCGTGCGCCTGGAGCTGAACGAGAGCGCCATCGCCCTGAACGCGGTGGTGGTCACCGGCACCGGCGTGCCCACCGAGCGCCGCGCGCTGGGCAACGCCGTGGGCCGCATCGACGCCGCCCAGGTCACCCGCGAGGCGCCCATCACCAGCGTGCAGAGCCTGCTGAACGGCCGCGCCCCCGGCGTGGTCATCCAGCCCGGCACCGGCGCGGTGGGCACCGGCGCCCGCATCCGCATCCGCGGCGCCAGCTCGTTCAGCCTCAGCAACGAGCCGCTCGTCTACGTCGACGGCGTGCGCATCAACTCCACCGCGGCCACCGGCCCCGCCAACCAGGCGTTCGGGTCCAGCACCATCAGCCGCATCAACGACATCAACCCCGAGGACATCCAGAGCATCGAGGTGCTGCGCGGGCCCGCGGCGGCCACGCTGTACGGCACCGAGGCCTCCAACGGGGTGATCCAGATCATCACCAAGAAGGGCTCGACGGGCGGCGGCACGCAGTGGAGCGTGAACGTGCGCCAGGGCGCCAACTTCCTGTCGAACCCCGAGGGGCGCTTCTGGGTGAACTGGGGCCCCATCCCCGCGGCCGCGCCCACCGCGTCGCGCACCCTCGACACCGTGCCCTTCGACATCGTGGAGCGCGAGAACGCGCGCGGCACCCCCATCTTCCGCACCGGCCACCAGCAGCAGTACGACCTGGCGGTGAGCGGCGGGACCGACAAGTTCCGCTACTACGCCTCGGGCGGGTACGAGAACGGCCAGGGGGCCGAGGCCAGCAACGACACGCGCCGCTACACCACGCGCCTGAACCTGACGGTGGCGCCCAACCCCAGGCTCAGCTTCGACGCGGGGATGGGGTACACCAACGGGCTCACCCATCTGTCGGCCGAGGCGGGCTTCGGCGGGCGCGTGTGGTCCACCGTGCTCGCCTCGCCCTCCAACACCGTGGGGGCGCTCGCGCACCAGCGCGGCTTCCACAGCGGCACCCCCGAGGAGTACGACGCGCTGTACAACTTCTCGCAGGGGATCAACCGCTTCATCGGGTCGCTGCAGGTGAACCACCGCCCGTTCGGCTGGTTCCAGCACCGCCTGAGCGTGGGGGCCGACTTCACCCGCGAGGACAACATCACGTTCCTGCCGCGCATCGACTCGCTCATCTCCAACCCGGTGTTCGGGTCCGAGGCGCTGGGGTCCAAGGAGATCACCAACGGCGACATCCGCTACCGCACCATCGACTACTCGGGGACCGCGTCGTTCGACCTGACTCCGCGGCTCACCAGCAAGACCACCTTCGGCGGGCAGTACTACCGCACGAAGGGCGACACCGTCTACGCCTACGGCGAGGTGTTCCCCGCGCCGGGGCTCACCGCGATCGACGCGACCACCTCGTCGCGGGTGAACAACGAGTACTCGCTGGAGAACGCCGAGCTGGGCTTCTTCGGGCAGGAGCAGCTGGGGTGGAACGACCGCCTGTTCTTCACCTTCGGGCTGCGCACCGACGACAACAGCGCGTTCGGCACCGACTTCGATCGCGTCTATTACCCGAAGGCCAGCGCCAGCTGGGTGGTGAGCGAAGAGCCGTTCTTCCACCTCCCCTTCCTGAACACGCTTCTCCTCCGCGCCGCGTACGGCGAGGCCGGGAAGCAGCCGCCCACCTTCGCGGCGCAGCGCACCTTCGCCCCCGCCATCGGCACCGGCGACCAGCCGGCGGTGACGCCGCAGTTCCTGGGGAACGCGACGCTGGGGCCGGAGCGCGGCAAGGAGCTGGAGCTGGGCTTCGACGCCGGCTTCCTGGACGACCGCGCCGGGATCGAGGTGACCTACTACAACAAGCGGGTCGAGGGGGCCATCCTGGAGCGCGAGATCGCGCCGTCCATCGGCTTCTTCGGCACGCAGTTCTTCAACGCCGGCCAGGTGAAGAACTGGGGATGGGAGCTCTCGGCGCGCGGCCGTCCGGTGGACCGGCGCAACGTGGGGCTGGACCTGAACCTGTCGGTGGCCACCAACTCCAACCGCATCGTCACGCTGGGCCTTCCGGGGCTCACCTCGGTGACGGCTGGGAGCTTCCTGGAGCACCGCGAGGGGTACGCCATCGGCTCGTTCTTCGAGCAGCGCGTGCTCTCGGCCGAGCTGAACGCGGCGGGTCAGGCCACCAACGTGATGTGCGACAACGGCGACGGCGGGTCGATGCTGTGCACCGGCGCCGACGGCCGCTACGGCACCGCCGACGACGCGCCCAACGTGTTCCTGGGGCGCTCGCTGCCCAAGGTGGAGGGGGCGTTCAGCTCCACGCTCACGCTGTTCCGCAACTGGCGGGTGTACGGGCTGCTGGACTTCAAGACGGGGATGAAGAAGGTCGACGGCAACACCCGCGTGCGCTGCACCTTCTTCGGACGCTGCGAGGAGAACTACTATCCCGCGCGCTTCGACCCGGTGCGCATCGCGCAGATCCAGAGCAGCCGCAACCTGGTGGACTTCCTGATCCAGGACGCCAGCTTCGCCAAGCTGCGCGAGGTGTCGCTCACCTACGCGCTTCCCGAGCTGCTGGCCCGGCGCGCCGGCGCGCAGCGCGCCAGCCTGTCGCTGGCGGGGCGCAACCTGGCGACCTGGACCAATTACCCGGGGCTCGAGCCCGAGGCCATGTTCCTGGGCGGCACCCGCGGCGGCAACTTCGGCGCGTTCGAGCAGACCACGCTGCCGCAGCTGACTTCGTGGATCGTGTCGCTGAACCTCACGTTCTAGCGGCGGCCCCCCATGCGAACGACAACGAACCGGAAGGGTGAGACGATGAAACCAACCCGGAGAACGGCGCGCGGCGCCCCGTGGCGGGCGCTTGCCGCCGCGGGGGCCGTGCTGCTGGCGGCGCTCCCCGCCTGCAAGGACGCGCTCGACGTGGAGACCAGCAACCGCATCGTGGCCGAGCCCTTCGAGAACGACCCCGCCAACGCGCAGATCCTGCTGAACGGCGTGGTGGGCGACTTCGAGTGCGCGGCCGGCGCCTACGCGGTGATGAGCGGGCTGATCGGCGACGAGCTGCAGGACGGCACGCAGACCGCCGACCGCTTCCCGTACGACCAGCGAAGCATGACCGCGGCCGACCGCCGCTACCAGGTGCAGAGCTGCGACGCGCTGGGCGTGTACGGCCCGCTGCAGAAGGCGCGCGCCAGCGCCGACCAGCTGCTGCGCCACCTGACCTCGTGGACCGACGCGCAGGTGCCCGGCCGCCAGGCCAAGATCGCGCAGGCGGCCGCCGTGGCCGGCTACGCGCTGGTGATGATGGGCGAGGGCTTCTGCTCGGGCACCATCAGCCAGCTGGACGACGCGGGGAACCCCGTCTACGGCAACGAGCTGACGCCCACCGAGATCCTCACCGCGGCCATCGACCGCTTCAACACCGCGCTGGCCGCGGCCGCGGCCGCGGGGGCCAGCGCCAACAGCCTGGCCAACCTGGCGCGGGTGGGGCGGGCGCGGGCGGAGCTGGACCTGGGCAGCTACGCCGCGGCCCGGGCCGACGCGGCGCTGGTTCCTGCCGGCTTCAAGTACCAGATCACCGCCTCGGCCTCCAACTCGCTGCGGCAGAACAAGCTGTGGGCCGAGAACCGCCAGGTGGGCAGCGGCGTGTCGACCTCGGTCACGGTGGGGCCGCTGTACCGCCGGCTGAACGACCCGCGGGTGCCGGTGGACTCGGTGGCCGGCACGGGCCCCGGCGGGATCGGGCGGACGGTGACCGGCGTGGAGCAGTGGCTGCAGAAGAAGTACACGCAGGCCGACTCGCCGATGGTGCTGGCCAGCTACGAGGAGGCGCAGCTGATCGTGGCCGAGGCGGCGGCGCGCGCCAACGACCTGGCCCCGGCGCTGGCGGTGATCGCCGCCGAGCGCGCGCGGGGCGGGCAGCCGGCCTTCACCGGCACCACGCAGGCCGAGGTGCTGGCCGAGATCATCGACCAGCGGCGGCGCGAGTTCTTCCTCGACGGCCACCACCTGGGCGACCTCATCCGCTACAACCTGCCGCTGAGCCCGGCCCCGGGTTCGGCGTATCACGCCGGCGGCACCTACGGCTCGCAGCGGTGCCTGCCGCTGCCGAACGTGGAGCGGAACAACAACCCGAACATCTGACGGCGGATCCCCGCGCGATCAGATGATGAAGCCGCCGCTCCGGGCAACCGGGGCGGCGGCTTCGTCATGAAGTGCGGAAGTGCGGAAGTGCGGAAGTGCGTGAGTGCGTGAGTGCGCGAGTGGAGGGCTTTCGGTGGTGGCCGGAGGCATCGTGCCCGCCTGGCTGGCCCCTCCCCCCGGCCCTTCCGCGCGCTCCGGGGGGGAGGGGAGAACTCACCGGGGGAGAAGCTTCGGAGTCGCGGGGAATGCTCCGGCGGGCCTCGCATCACGCAGCCGTCCGACGAGTGCGCTACCGCCCGTGCGGAGCCATCGAAGTTACCCCTTCCGTTATCGGGAGGGGGTACGCGGCCCCAGCCGCGGGGGGAGGGCTACGCGGCGGGCACCGAAGTCATCAACGCACGGATGCAACGCGGCTCTCCGATACCACGCACTTCCGCACTCCCGCACTTCCGCACTGCGGTAAAGAGAAGCGGGCCGCCCCTGGAGAGAGACGACCCGCCTTACATCACGAGGCTCAGGTGCCGTTCGCCGTCGCCATGGTGATGGCGATGCTCGGCTTCGTGCTCGTGGCGGCGCAGCGCCTCGAGGATGTCCTCGCCGTAGAACATGGCGATGTACTTGGCCTGCACGTCGGTCACCCGGCGCACCGCCCACACCAGCTCCACGTAGTTCGGCTCGTGCGGGTGCTTGAGGAGGTGCATGCCGCACTCCTCGGGCAGATGGCTGGCCTTGCGGTTGTTGCAGGGCGAGCAGGCCGTGACCACGTTGTCCCAGGTGTTCTCGCCGCCGCGCGAGATGGGCGTCACGTGGTCGCGCGTGAGGAACTCGCGGCCGCGCAGCAGCCCCCGGTGGCGGCCGCAGTACTGGCAGCGGTAGCCGTCGCGCGCGAACAGGAAGGTGTTGGTCACCTGGCGGCGGAACCGGCGCGGCACGTGGATGAAGCGCTTCAGCCGGATCACCAGCGGCGCGGCGATCTGGTCGCGCTCGGACCGGAAGATCCGCGCGTCGTCGGCCTCCAGCACCTCGGCCTTCCGGTCGATCACGAGCCGCAGGGCCCGCTCGATGGGAAGGATGGTCAACGGCTCGAAGGATGCGTTCAACGCCAGACATCCCATACGGATGCACCTCGTGGTCTCGGGTGGGTCCCCTGCTCTTTGCGTTGCCGTCGTTGTGGGTCCACGGTTTTCAAGGATCGTGCGCACGATCCATCCGTTGTCCGCGCCCTGGCAACAGCGGTGCGGCGATGCGGGCCAAGAATCAGCCGCGCGAATGTGGATGCCGGATGGTTGAGAATGCGCCGAAACCTGATTATACCGATGAAACCTAGCTAAATCTGCCACGTCCGGTCAAGCGGCGCACTACATCTTGTGCCCCGCATCTCCTCCCGCATCTCCCAATCGTCTCCGCTGCTCTCCATGCGCGCCCGCGTGGCGCGTTCTCGAGCTTCGCCGAGCTGGCGATGTACCGGCCGTCGGAGCTGTACCGGCTGGAGATCTACCGCGGCGGCGCGGCCGTCGTCATCTACACCTCCATGTTCGCGGAGCAGATGGCGCGCGCCCGGTGGACGCTGGCGCCGGTGGAGGTGATCGTCGAGCAGTACTGCCGCTCGGGATGACGGCGCGCGGTGCTGTATGGGGGCCGATGGGATGGTCCCGGAGTTGCCCTTCATCCTGCAACCAGACGTTCCGCTCCCCCGCACGCCTCCGCAGAATGATTTGCCGCACAACGACTTGCACGGCCGCATCGCCGGCCTCCCCGGCCGCCGCGGCGCTTCCCGCGACCGCCAGGCAGGACACCGGCGGGGGACGCGGCGTCCACCGCGGGGGACAGGCCGGACCGGCGCCGATGCCGCGGCCCTGACATCCGTCATCCAGGGCGGGCCGCGTGACGCCCGCTCGCCAGACGGGTGGGCACGCGTCCGAATCTCCTCCGCGCGTCATCCACCCGCATACCTTCCGTGACTCCGAGGCTTCCATGATCCGCCGCATCCTCCCGCTTTCCATCCTTCTCCTCGCCCTGGCTCTTCCCGCCGCCGCGCAGGACCAGCCGCGGGCCGCGCCGGGAGGGGAGATCCTCACCGGCGTGGTGCTGGACGCCCGCAGCCTGCAGCCGATCCGCGCCGCCCGCGTGCGCGTGCCCGGCGCGGGGGTGGACGTGCTGACCGATGCAGAGGGGCGCTTCATCGCCCAGGGCGTGGCGCCCGGGGAGTACGGCGCCATGGTGTCGCTGCTGGGCTACCGGCAGAGCGCGCAGGTCTTCACCGTGGCGCCGGGCGAGCCGGAGCCGCAGGTGCTGCTGGAGCCCAACCCCGTGCTGCTGCGAGGGCTGACGGTGACCGCGCGCCGGCTGGAGAGCCGGGCGCGCGCGAGCGGGGCCGCGCTGATGGGGTTCGACCACGACTTCCTGCTGGCCTCGAACGAGCGCAACGCCAGCAGGCTGGTCATCGAGATGGCGCACATCCAGGCGGTCCGCTGCGGGGCATTGTCCACGGAAGGCGATCTCAACTGCGTGCTGGTGCGCGGCGTGGCCTCGCCCGCCTGCGTGCTGATCAACGACACGCCGGCCAGCTACGGCGAGCTGGCGATGTACCGGCCGCGCGAGCTGTACCGCGTGGAGGTCTACAAGGGCGGCCAGGCCGTCCTGGCCTACACCACCCAGTTCGCCGAGGAAATCGCCACGCGCGGGTGGCGGCCGCCCCCCATCGAGACGCAGGTGGCGATGTACTGCCGCAAATCGGTACCGCTGTAGGATCGGCCGGCCGGCGTACGGACGCGGGCGGTGCCGCGGCCCCGCCCCTTTCCTCCCAACCCCGAGCGCATCCATGATCCGCCGCATCGTCCCGCTTTCCATCTTCCTTCTCTGCCTTGCCGTTCCCGCCGCCGCGCAGCAGCAGGCGCAGGCCGCGCCGGGAGGGGAGGTCCTCACCGGCGTGGTGCTGGACGCCCGCTCCCTGCAGCCGGTCCGCGCCGCCCGTGTCCGCGTGCCCGGCGCGCGGGTGGACGTGCTCACCGACGCCGAGGGGCGCTTCATCGCCCAGGGCGTGGCGCCGGGGCAGTACGGCGCGATGGTGTCGCTGCTGGGCTACCGGCAGAGCGCGCAGATCTTCACCGTGGCGCCGCGCGAGCCGGAGCCGCAGGTGCTGCTGGAGCCCAACCCCGTGCTGCTGCGGGCGCTGACGGTGACCGCCGGCCGGCTGGAGCGCCGCGCTCGCGCGAGCGGGGCCTCGCTGATGGGCTTCAACCACGACTTCCTGCTGGCCTCGAACGACCACGACGCCGCCATCTTCGTGCGCCAGATGGCGCACCTCACGCCGGCGCCCTGCTCCACCTTCTCCACCGATTCGGGGTCGCTGAACTGCCTCCGCATCCGCGGGGTGCCGGAACGGCCCTGCGTGCTGATCAACGACACGCCGTCGAGCTTCGGCGAGCTGGCGATGTACCGGCCGCGCGAGCTGTACCGCGTGGAGGTCTACAAGGGCGGCAGGGCGATCCTCGCGTACACCAGCACGTTCGCCGAGGAGCTGGCGCTGCGCGGCTGGAGGCCGCCGCCGGTGGAGTCGATGGTGGAGATGTACTGCCGGAAAGGCCCCTCGCTGATGTAGCCCCGCGCGGCGCGGCCGGCCGCGGTGCGGGTGCCGCGGCCCGTCGCGCCGGGTGATGACGATCGACTGCACTTCTCCCATCCACCGCGTGAACCCGATGCGCCGCATCCCCATCCTCTCCGCCGTGCTCCTGGCGTTGGCGGCCCTCCCCGCCGCGGCGCAGCGCGACACCGCCGCCGGGCCCGCCATCACCGTCACGCGTGGCGAGGCGGTGCCGCTGTCCGGCCGCGTGCTGGACGCGCGCACGGGGCAGCCGGTGCGCGCGGCGGCCGTGAAGCTCCCGCCGCCGGCGTGAGCGCCTACACCGACGAGCAGGGGCGATTCGCCGTCCGCGCGCCCGCGGGTACGTACGGCTCGGTGGTCTCGGCGCTGGGATACCGGCCGCGCGCGGGGATCTGGGAGGTGTCTGCGGGAGATTCCGCGCGGGTGATCCGGCTGGAGGCGGACCCGGCGGTGCTGCAGGGACTGCGCGTGGTGGTGCGGCGCATCGAGCGGCGGGTGCGCGGGGCGGGGACGGCGGCGCGCGCGTACGACCGCGACGCGCTGGTGAACACCGGCTATCCGAGCGTGACCCAGTTCGTGTTCGCCCAGGGGCAGCTCTCGTACGCGCCGTGCGGGAGCCTGGGCACGGGCTCGGCGCGCGGCCCCGGCGGGCGCGCCACGCCGGGGCTGCGGGCGGGCGGCGCGCCGGAGTGCGTGCGCGTCCGAGGCGTGGCCGTGCACCCGTGCGTGATCCTGGACGAGACGCCGTCCAGCTTCGACCAGCTCTCCGCGTACCGCCCGCAGGAGCTCTACCGGCTGGAGGTGTACGGCGGCGGCGGGATCATCGTGGCCTACACGGCGGACTTCGCGCGGCGGATCGCCCGCGAGCCCGTGGCCCTGCCGCCGTTCGAAATGCTGACCAGCCTGATGTGCACCACGCGCTGACCGCGCATCTCCGCGCGACGAAGCCCCTCCCGGCCCGCGGGAGGGGCTTTCGTCAGCCCGGCCCCGTGCTTTCTACGACGTTCATGTCGCGAAGCAGGCCCGATGCGCTTTGTTGCGTTCTCCTATTGCCGACGACCCTGCTCCGATCATACTCTTGAACGGAGTGGATGATCCGAGGAATCTCACGTGCGCACCCAGGCATGGGGCGCTGCACGCTGCCCAACTTTCGGGGAGACGCGATCATGGCTGCGGAACCAATCATTCAGGTGGTTCGGGATGGCGATGCATCGAAGGCATCGCCGTTCACGATCTGCATCATCGCGAACCCGGCGCTCGAAGCGCCGTGGAAGAGCGGCCAGTTCATCGGTGATTCGATCACGGACCACCGGGCGGAGTTCGACGCCAGTGTCCGCTACGTCGTCCAGGCGCTTTTCGGCAGGCTTCCCAACCAGGCCGAGCAGTTCCTCGGCGACGCTACGATTGCACCGCGGATCCGCGTGGTATCGGTCTTCGCGGATGGGCTGGACGCCGAGGACGCGACGGCGCTGGTCGGGCAGGATGCAGTCAGCAACTTGCTGGTTCCCCGCAGAACCGCCTTCGCGCCCTTTCTCGCGAGGTTCGGGCTTGCGGCGGATGTGGCGTACGCGATCTCACGGTCGGAAACGCACACCCGCGCCAGCGCATGGTTCACGTCGGACGACGATGGGCGAGCGGGCGTGGCGTTCTCGCTGGACGGTGTCGCCCTGTCGCACCGGTTCTGGAACCTGATCCCGGGTACGATCGCCCAGCACGCCACCAGCCGGTCGCTCACCGCACTGCACGAGTTCGGGCATGCGCTGTCGAGCTATTCGAACGGTTCGGTGCTGGACCTGTACGTCGACAGCCCTCGTGGACTGAACAACAAGCGCGGAAGGCCGATCCCGCCTGGGTTCGCGGTGTACAACGGAATCGCTCTTGCTGCGGATGCAACCCGTGACGGGCTGGGATACGGAAGCTGGCAGTCGTACCACTGCGAGCTGAACGATCCGGAATTTCCTGCTGTGATGGACAACTACTGGCTGGCACACGACCACGTGCCAGAGCACTGCCAGCACGACCGGATCACCCGGATGTTCCTGCTCGACCGGATTCGCGCCAAACTCGGGAGGTAGCGATGGAACCCATGAAGCCGGAAGAAAAAGCCCGCGTCCTGGCCGAAAACCCGCAGGCCGAGCCCGGGGACCTGGAGGAATACGAGCGGCTTCTCTCCCGGCGTTTCGCGATGGATCCGGACATCCCCGCTTCTCCCGAGGCGATCGAGGCGGCTGATTCCATCGAAGATCGCCTGGCCGAGCTGCACGCAAGGCTGTTTCCGCAGAAGGTTCCTGCCTGATTCTCGATGAACGGCCGGGTTTACAGCAGCTGCACCGGGTCGCGGTCGATGATGACGCGGATGTCGGCGGCCTTGGGGCTGCGGGGGTGCCAGCGCTCCCAGAAGAAGCGCGACACCTTGCCCAGCGTGTCCGCGTGGTCGGAGCGGAGGAGGAAGTGCCAGCGCCACCGCCCCCGGATGCGGTCGATCGGGCTGGGCGCCGGCCCGGTGAGCGTCACGTCGCGCACGCGGCGCGACTCCAGCAGCCCGGCCACCCACTCGCCCGCGGCGGTCGCCGCCTCCTGCGTCGCCTCTTCCTCCAGCCCGCTCACCACCACGTTCACCAGCCGCGTGAAGGGCGGGTAGCGCGGCTCGCGGCGCGTCTCCAGCTCCTTCTCGGCGAAGGTGACGAAGTCGTGCTCGGTCGCCGCCGCGACGGCGTAGTGGGTGGGGAGCGCGGTCTGGATGAACACCTCGCCGCCCTTGGGTCCCCGCCCCGCGCGCCCGGCCACCTGCGTCATCAGCTGGAAGGTGCGCTCGGTGGCGCGGAAGTCGGGAAGGTTGATCCCCACGTCGGCGTTGATCACCCCGACCAGCGTCACGTTGGGGAAGTCCAGCCCCTTCGCGATCATCTGCGTTCCCATCAGGATGTCGACCTCGCGGCGCTCGACTCGTCCCAGGATCTCGTGGTGGCTCCACTTGCCGCTGGTGGTGTCCACGTCCATCCGCGCGATCCGCGCGCTGGGAAAGGTCTCCGCCACGGTCCGCTCCACCTGCTCCGTCCCCACCCCCTTGAAGCTCAGGTCCTTCGATCCGCACGCCGCGCAGTGGCCGGGCGACGGCTCCTCGTGCAGGCAGTAGTGGCAGGTGAGCCGCGCGCGCCGGCGGTGGTAGGTGAGCGAGACGTTGCAGTTGGGGCACTGCCACACCATTCCGCACTCGCGGCACTGCACGAAGTTGGCGTAGCCGCGCCGGTTCAGCAGCAAAATGGTCTGCTCGCCGCGGGCGATGCGCTGGCCGATGGCGGTCACCAGCAGGTCGGAGAGGATGACCGGCCCGCGGTCCTGCATGGGCCCGCTCGAGTCGCGCTGGCGCTTGCGCTCGGCCCGCAGGTCCACGATGCGGATGGGCGGCATCGGCTGGCCTCCCACGCGCTCGGGGAGCTCCAGCAGCGTGTACTTTCCCGCCTGCGCGTTGGCCCAGCTCTCCAGCGACGGCGTGGCCGAGCCGAGCAGGCACACGGCGCCCTCGATGGTCGCCCGCACGACGGCCACCTCGCGGGCGTGGTAGCGCGGCGCCTCGCCCTGCTTGTACGAGCTCTCGTGCTCCTCGTCCACCACGATGGCGCCCAGGTCGGGGAGCGGGGCGAAGATGGCCGAGCGCGCGCCCACCACGATCCGCTTCTCTCCCGATCTCAATGACCGCCACTCGTCGTACCGCTCGCCGTCCGACAGCGCGGAGTGGAGAACGGCCACCCGGTCGCCGAACACGGCCTTGAAGCGCCCCACCGTCTGCGGCGTCAGCGCGATCTCGGGGACCAGGACGATGGCCGTCTTCCCCTGCCGCTCCACCACTTCGCGCAACAGCTCGATGTAGACCAGCGTCTTTCCCGAGCCGGTGACGCCGCGCAGCAGGAAGGTCCCCGGCTTCTCCGTCCGGGTCGCCTCGACCAGCCGGCGGATGACGGACGTCTGCGCGGGCGTGGGGCGGTGCTGGGGCGCGGCGCCGGCCTCCACGCCGGCGTACGGGTCGCGCGACACCTCCTCCTCGGCGATGTCGGCCACCTCCTTCTTCACCAGCGCGTTCAGGATGGTGTAGGTGAAGCCGAGCTCGTTGACCAGATGCGGCACGTCGGCCGCGCCGCCCATCGCCTCCACCGTTTCGAACGCCTCGCGCTGGCGGGCGGCGCGCGCGAAGATGCGGTCGCGCTCCAGCAGGCTGGGAAGCTCGCGCACGCGCAGCACGCGGCGGGTGCGCACCGGCGGCTCCACGCGCGGGCCCTCCGTCATCACCCGCACCAGCCCGATCTCCTCCAGCCGCCGGATGGTGGGCCACCACACCCGGTCGCCCATCTCCCGCCGCAGCCGCGCGACCGCCTGCGGCCCGTCCCTCCCGCGCAGCCATTCCACCAGCTTCAGCTCCTGCTGCCCCAGGTCGCGCCCCGGCGCCGGGTCCCCCGTCAGCTGCAGGTAGTCGGTGGACGAGTCGGTGAGCCCCGCCGGGAGCGCGGTGCGGATCACCTGCCCCAGCGGCGACAGGTAGTAGCCCGCGATCCAGCGGCAGAGGCGCAGCACCGCGGGCGTCACGCTGGGTGCCCCGTCCAGCACGCCCAGGATCGGCTTCACCTTCTCCGGGTCGCCGATCGTCGCCGGGTCCGAGACGCGGTCGATCCACCCGATGCGCTCGCGGCTGCCGAACGGCACCAGCACCCGCGCGCCCGGCCGCGCCTGCGCGCGCAGGGCGTCGGGCACGCGGTAGGTGAAGGTCCGCGGTGGCGGCAGCGGGAGCGCGACGTCTACGTACAAGCCTGGGGGACAGGGCATAGGGGACAGGGGATAGGGAACGGCCGAAAAGCTAACATCGCGGGCAAGGCGGGGCAGGGCCGGCGAGGAGGTGGAACGATGATGGATCTCCGCCGATCCGGAACACGCGGGGGTGCGATGCCATCGCTTTGCAAACGAGGTTCGCTTTTTGTGCCTTGAATTGTCGCCAACTCTTCCCGCCATCCGCGCGCGGGGAAATCACCCATCGTTCTGGAGGCCATGATGGACCGCAAGCTGTCGCTCGATCCCAACGCCCTCGAAGTCGCGTCGTTCCCCACGGAGCGCGTGGACGCCTCGCCGCACGGCACGGCGAACCGCCACGCCTTCGGGCTGACGCTCACCACGTGCGATCCGTACGGCGCCTGCAACACCCGGAACACCTGCACCACCAACCTCTGCTGAGCCTGGCGGGCAGGTGAAGTGGGGATGAAGATTCGGCAGCGCTGATTGCGCCGTGGAGAGACAGGCTGTTATCCTCGGAGGTCCCAATGCACCGGTCCGCCCCTCGCGGCGAGGGGCGGACCGCCCACCTCAGTTCGTGGAGGGAAGATGAACCGCAAGCTCACGCTGAACGTGGACGCGCTCTCGGTGACGTCGTTCGGCACCGGCGGCGCCGTGGAAGCGCGCGGGACGGTGCAGGCGCACGACAAGATCCCGTGCCCCAGCGCCGGGTATCCGCAGAGCTGCTACACCATCCACACCTGCGCGTCGTTCGACATCTCCTGCCGCGCGGACGCCTGACCGCTCCGCACGTCCATCGATCCCGCTTCACAGGGAGAATCAAGATGAACCGCAAGCTCACGCTGGACCTAGACGCGCTCGCCGTCACGTCGTTCCGCACCGGCACCTCCGCGGAGGCGCTGGGAACGGTGAACGCGCACGAGGCCAAGCAGCCGTGCCGGTGGTCCGAGCCGTTCTCCTGCCCGGCCACGCTCCACACCTGCGCTTCGTTCGACGTGTCCTGCCGCGAGGAAGGATGACCTCGCCGCCCCGGCCGTGAAGAAGGTGTGCACGCCCGGGGTGGATGCGTTATACTGGGTGCGCGGCGTGCACGGGAAGTCCCTTCGAGAACGCGCCGACACACCTTCACGCAGGAGGCACCATGATCCGCAAGCTCTCGCTGGACCTCGAGAACCTGTCCGTCACCTCGTTCGACACTGGCGACGGACACACCCTCCGGGGCACCGTCGACGCGCACGAGGACCACGCGGTATGCCCGTATTCCAAGACCGACAGCTGCCCGGCGACGAAGTCCTTCTGTCCCTCCTTCGACATCTCCTGCGAGGTCTGACGCCGCGGCGGTGACCGGACGAGACGCGGCCGCACCCCGGTGGGTGAGCGGCCGCTTCCGTTTCGGCGATCTTCCGGAAAGGAATGGGCTACGCGCGCGTGACGCCGAGCCCCGGGTCGTCGTTGAAGCGCAGGCTCCCGTCGTCCGCCAGGCCGGGGCCGCTGAACGGGTCGTTCGCCAGGAGCGCGGCGCCGTCCAGGTCGGCGTAGTCCACCAGCGGCGCGAGCTGCACCGCCGCCGCGATGCCCACGGTGGACTCGACCATGCAGCCGATCATCACGCTCATCCCGTGCGCCCGCGCCGCGTGGACGATGCGCACCGCCTCGCGCAGGCTGCCGCACTTGGCCAGCTTGATGTTCACGCCGTCGACCGCGCCCGCCAGCCGCGCCACGTCGGCCGCCACCTCGCAGCTCTCGTCGGCGATGATGGGAAGGCGCGAGCGGCGGCGGACCAGGCGCAGCCCCTCCAGGTCGTCGGGCTTCAGCGGCTGCTCCACGAACTCCACGCCGTACTCCTCCAGCATGGGGATGCGGCGGATGGCCTCCTTCGCCGTCCACGCGGTGTTGGCGTCCACGCGGATGGTCTTCTCGGGCGCCTCGTCGCGGATCATCTGCAGCACCTCGCGGTCGCGCGGGGTGCCCACCTTGATCTTCAGGATGTCGTAGCCGGCGGCCTCGCGCACCTTCTGCCGCATCACCTCCGGCTGGTCGATGCCGATGGTGAACGACGAGCGCGGCGCCTCCGCCGGGTCCAGCCCCCACAGCTTCCAGATGGGGACGCCGAGGCGCTTCCCCAGCAGGTCGTGCAGCGCCATGGAGACGGCCACGCGCGCCGCGGGATTGCGGCCGATGGAGCGCTCCAGCGCGGTTTCGATCCGCTCCAGCGCGAACAGGTCGCCGCCGGCCGCGCGCGCCGCGACGGCGGAGAGGTGCGGCATGATGGCCGTCACCGTCTCCGCCGTCTCGCCGTAGTAGGGAGTGGCCGGGGCCTCGCCCCACCCCTCCACCCCGTCGCGGTCCTCGATCCGCACCAGCACCGATCGCCGCGTCCGCGGCGCCGCCTCGCGCGCGATGTTGAAGGCGTGCTTCGTCGGAAGTTCGATCGTCTCGAAGGTGAGCTTCATCCGGGAGAAGTGCTGAGTGCGGAGTGCTGAGTGCGAAAGTCCTAAGTCCCAAGTCCCAAGTCCCAAGTCCTGAGGACCCGAATCAGTCCGTGTCCCCTGTCCCCTGTAACCTGTTCCCTGGGTTACTTCGTCCGCGCCGGGACGGCCGCGTCGGCCAGCGGCGGCGGGGTGGACATGGAGACGAAGTCGTACGGCGGCCATGGGCCGGTGAGGTCCAGCTCGAGCGCGGAGTTCAGCGCGGAGAGCTGGTCCACGCGGTCGCGGAAGCCTTCGCTCCCCACGCGCTCCACCAGGAACGCGGAGCTGAGGATGCGCGGGAGCTCGCGCGGGAAGGGAACCGCCGCGCGGGACAGGCGCCGCAGCTCGGCGTAGATGTGGGTGGCCAGGTCCAGCGCCTTGGGCTCGGGGAACGCCGGGTCCAGCAGCGACACGTGCAGCCGGTACTCCCACCGCCCGCGCACCCGCGCCAGCGCGCCGCGCAGCGAGGTGTAGCTCTCCTCCAGGAACGCCATCACCTCCGCGTCGGTGGGGAAGACGACGCCGGCCGGCGCGGGAACCACGTCGCCGCCCAGGAGCGCGCGGTGCACCTCCCAGTGGCGCGCGGTCACGTGCAGCGGGTCGTGGTCCGCGCCCTCCGGCGGCGCGGGGGCCACCAGCGCCGCCACGTCGTCGTGCATCACCAGCCGCGCGCCCAGCCGCGGGTCCACCGGGTCCCACACCGGCTCCTCCAGGTCCGCGGGGAGCACGGCCAGCAGCGACAGCCCGCGCGGCACCCGGCGGCGCTCGGGACGCCCGTTGTGCGGCGCGGGCGCGGCCGCGGGCGTCTCGTCGGCGCGCGGCGGGCGGGGGCGGCGCGGGCGCGACCCCTCGGACGAGGGCGGCGGCGTGGGGGGGCGGTCGTCGCTCACGCGAAGGGGTTCTCCCGGAAGAGCGGGTAGATGGCGCGCTGCGGGTTGGGGGTGGTCACCTCGGGCCCGCCGGCGCCCATGTACATGTCCAGCTCGGTGCGGAATCCCCACTCGCCGGGGATGTAGATGCCGGGCTCCACCGAGAAGCCCACGCCGCGGATCAGCGTGCGCGTGTCGCGCGTCTCCAGGTTGTCCAGGTTGGGCCCCGAGCCATGCAGCTCGCGGTCGATGGAGTGCCCGGTGCGGTGGATGAAGTACTCGCCGTACCCCGCGTCCTCGATCACCTTGCGCGCCACGTCGTCCACCTCGAAGCCGCGCACGGCCTCGCCCGCCGCCGAGCGCGCCATCACGTGCCGCACCGCCGCGTCGCGCGCGCCCGCCAGCACGCCGAAGATCTGCGCCAGGTCGCCGGGCACCTCGTCGCCCAAAAAGCCCATCCAGGTCTGGTCGGCGTAGATCGCGTCCTCGCTCTCCTTTCCCCACAGGTCGATCAGCACCAGGTCGCCGGCCTTCATCACGGCGTGGCTGTCGGCGCTGGCGGCGTAGTGGGGGTTGGCGGCGTTGGCGTTCACCGCCACGTCGCAGTCGGCGCCCACCTTCAGTCCGCGGCGCGCGAAGTCGTCGTTGATCCACCCGCGCGCGTCCCACTCGGTCACGCGGCCGCCCTCGCGCACGATCTGGGTGATGCGGCGGAAGGAGGCGTGCGCCACCTCGTACACCGCCTGCGCGGCGCGGCGGTGGCTGGCCTCGCCCTCGGCCGTCCAGCGCGAGTAGAAGGTGCTCACCAGGTCGCCCGAGGAGACCACCTCGGCGCCCGCGCCGCGCACCATCTCCAGCACGCCGGCCGGCGTCTTGTCCACGTACGGCACCGCGTCGCCCTCGGCGTACTCCATCGCCACCGTGGGCTTGCCGCGCAGCATCTCGGCCAGCGCGGCGTCCAGCTCGCGCCAGCTGGAGTACTGGATGGCCGGCCATGCCCACGTGGACCAGGGCTGCTGCTCGATGCGGTGCGTGATGGCGACGGGATCGCCGAACGCGGGGAGATACACGAAGTAGCGGCGGGTGAGCGCCGGGATCCCCAGCATCTTCGAGGCGACGTCGTTGCCGCCGCGGAAGTTGAAGAGGAGCCATCCGTCCAGCTTCCGCTCGCGCAGCTCGGCGCGGATGCGCTCGAGGGTCGCGGGGGAGAGCGATACCGTTTCCGAAGTGACCGCCATTCGTCCGATTCGTCCTGTTCGTGATCCGGGATGCGCACCCCGGTGCCGATTGTTCGATGTACGCTCCAGCACGTTCCTCTCCGAAATGATTCGGGGGAGGAACGGGACGGCTCGCTTCGCTGACCGCGGGAGTAGCGCGGAGGCACTCCTTCGCCGGGCTGTCACCTCACCACGTCGGCGAGCGAAGGGCGCCGGAGAGGGCGCCAGCCGGGCGGGGAGGATGCATCCTCGATTCCGTCGATGGCCGAGGCGAACTCGCGCGTCCGTTCCGTCGGCCGCGGCGCCTTCCCCCGCGCCCGACGCAAGACGGTAGCCGCGGCGCTTCGCCCGGTGCGCTACGGGAGCGTCTTCTCGGGCGACCAGCGGGTGCCCTTGATCATCGTGAGCCCCAGCACGCGCTCGCGGGTAAGCAGGCGGTGGATCTCGCGCTCGCGCACCAGCGCGCCGCGCACGCCCCGCCACCCCCACCGCGCCAGCGCCCGTCGCATGATCCCCACCTTCTCGCGCAAGGTGAAGATCTCCGCGAAATCGGGGAACGGTCCGCCGGCGCTGGGGCGGAAGGGCGACGGGGCGTCGGACCAGTCCTCCACCGTGAGCTCCACCACGCCCGCGTCGCGCAGCAGCTGCTTCCACTCCACCAGGATCATGGGCCGCGCGCCCAGGTGCGCCACCAGCACCTCGCGCCGCGCCGGGTCCACGTTGCCGGTCCAGATCAGCTGCACCAGCACCACGCACCCCATCGGCTTGGTCACGCGCGCCAGCTCGCCCACCGCGCGCGCCGGGTCGGCCGACCCCGCCAGCCCCAGCTCGCCGATGGCCACGTCGAAGATCCCGTCGCGGTACGGCAGGTCGTCGGGCTGCGCCGTCTCGAAGGTGAGGCGCCCCTCCAGCCCCGCCTCGCGCGCGCGGCGCTGCGCCTCGGCCACCAGGCCGGGGTCCGGGTCCACGCCCACGCACCCCACGCCGTACTGCTGCGCCAGGAAGGTGGAGGTCACGCCGCGGCCGCAGGCGCAGTCCAGCACCTCCATCCCCGCGTGCATCTCCACCAGCGTGCCGATGCGCCGGAACAGCTCCTGCCCGCCCGGCGGGAACACCACCTCGCGGCTGAGCCGGACCAGGTCCAGCATCGAGGGGCCGGACTCGCGCTCAGGCGGAAGATGGAACGCGTCCGGTGCGGGCGATGGCATGGAGGTGCAGTATACGAGCGGGGGCGGGGCCGCGCGAGAGAGCGGTGGTACGGGCCGATACGCGGCCCTTGCCCCGGGCGTCCGAGGCGTGCACCTTAATCGCCGGCTAATGATGGCGATCCGGTGCTGAAGGGCGTCGCCCACGCGGGGCGGGGTGCACGTGCGGGGGGGCGGCGCCCCCAGCCGGATCGCGAAGAAGCGGAGGAGTGGGGACGGTGATGACCGTCTCCGCTCCTCCGCTTTTTCGTCCGCCGGTCGGAACCTTTACGCGGGCGGAAGTCCCGCCAGCGCACGGAGATGCTGGACCACGGCGTCGCCCAGCGCCGGCCCGGAGCCGCCCTCGAGGACGGATGCCAGCCGGCCGCCGGCGCGCGCGTCCGCCCACTCCATCAGCGCGGCGGTGAGGTCGTGCACCTCGCGCGCGGTGACGGCGAGGGCGCCGGACGGGTCACCCGCCAGGATGTCGAACCCGGCGGAGAGGAGGACGAAGTCGGGCGAATCTCCCGGCGCGACCTGCTCCAGCGCGTCCCGCATCGCCGCGGCGAAGGCGGCGCCGCCGCTGCCGGGCGGGAGCGCGCGGTCGTGGGGATGCGGCTCCGCGGCGGCGTCCGCGTCTTCCCTGTGGATGGAGATGACGAAGATGCCGGGATCGCCCGCCAGCACCTCGCGGATCGCCGTGGCGGGACGCGCCCCCCATGCGACGACCAGCACGCGCGCCGAGCCGTGCCGCTCGCGCAGGTGCCGCGCGGCGATGGCGGCGTTGTTGAACAGCGAGTTCTCGCCCGGCTCGTCCGCGCGGGCGCCGCGCCCCGGCGGCCGCGCCGCCGCGAAGGCGTTGCGCGCGTCGCCGCGCATCACCACGTCCACGGCGGTGACGGCGCACCCGGCCGCCGCGAGCGCCGCGTCCCACGACGCACCGGAGATGGGCACGCCGCCCAACTCCAGTGGCCGCCCCTCCGCCGCCGCGGCGATTGCCGTACGGCGCACGTCGTCCACGTAGCGGCGGGTGTGCACGCGCAGCAGCTCCGCCTCCGCCGCGGGCGCGGCCTGCACCTGCAGCAGCGGCTCGAAGAGCGCCAGCATGTCGCGGTAGACGGCGCGCGTCACCGCCGGCAGCCGCCCCTGGTGGTCGGGGCGGTTCCACCCGGTGTCGTGGCGCGAGCAGTCCTCGTGGCTCACGTACGCGGTGACCTTCAAGCGCGCTCCCTGCGGCGGTGGATCGGTCCGTTCGAGCGGCACAGTCTACCACGCGCGGCCCGGCGCCGCGACCGCATCTCCCCGCGTCAACCCGCACTCGTCCCCACCAGCAGCGGCTGGTAGAACGCGCCGTCCAGCCGCTCCACCTCCACGAATCCGGCCTCGCGCATCAGCTCCATCAACCGCTTGGTGGAGATGGCGTAATAGCGCGAGCGCAGGACGCGCGTGGCCGCCTCGTCTCCCCCGCGGTCCTCGACGACGTAGAAGGTGAGGTCGTACCGGTCGCCGTCGAACGCGCGGTGCTGCAGCAGGATCCAGCGCGCGCCGTCTTCCTCGCGTGTGCCGTAGTGCTGCACCTCGGCCACGCGCGGCATCGCCGCGTAGTCGCGCACGGACAGGATGCACGCGCCGCCGGGCCGGGTGCAGGCGAACAGCTGCTTCAGGGCGATGAGAATCTCGCCGTCCGCCAGCAGGTGCGGCAGCGAGTTGTCGGCGCAGAGGACGATGTCGAACGTGCGGCCGTGGTGCTCGTGCGCGGCCCGCATGTCGGCGACGGAGAAGGAGATGTGGAGCCCGCGCCGCTCCGCCTCGCGCCGCGCGCGCTCGACCGCGATGGCGCTCAGGTCCGACGCGGTGACGTCGTGGCCGAGCGCCGCCAGCCCCAGGCTCTGCGTTCCGATGCCGCACGCCACGTCCAGCACCGTCCGCGCGCCGCCGCCGGTCCGCACGCGGATCACCACGTCGAGCTGCGCCGCCTGCCGCGCGATGCTCGCCTCCCAATCCGGAAAGATCAGGTGGTAGAAGGGCGCGAGCCGGTCGTAGAAGTCAGCGACGGAGGAAGGCGTCATCGGGCGGGCGGCGGGTTTGGCGGAGCGGTTTCCATCTCAGGATGCGAGAACCGCGCGGTTCGGCGGATGGATGATCTCGGTCCGAAGCGAAACCCGGAGCCACCCGCACCCCCGAGCTCAGACGGGACTCTCCTCGAGCTCCGCATCCTCCGCGTCCGAGAAGCTGAGCAGGCGCACCTCGCCGCTGGGGAACCGTGCGGTGATCTCCAGCTCGCCGCCCAACGCCTCGATGTAGCGGCGGAGCGTGCTGAGATACATGTCCGCGCGCTTCTCCAGCTGGGAGATGTTGGCCTGCGTGGTTCCCAGCGCCGCGGCCATCTCCTGCTGGGTCTTCACGCGCGCCTGCCGCAGCTCGTGCAGCGGGATCTCGAGCAGCATCTGCACGCTGCGCTCGTGCGCCGCCGCGCGTGCCTCGGGGCTCATGCGCTCCCGCAGCCCGGAATACTTGCGTGCCATGGTTCAGCCTCCTCGTGCGAGTTCGAGCAGATGCTCGTCGTACAGCCGGTCCGCGATTGGGACGTACTTCTCGTACCACCGCCCGTTCCCCGTCTTGTCGCCGCCGATCAGGAGCAGGGCCACGCGGCGCGGATCGAAGGCGTAGAGCACGCGGTACGGCCTTCCCTGGTGCTGCACGCGCAATTCGCGCAGATGCCGGTGCCGCGATCCGTTGATCCTGGAGCAGTGCGGGAACGGCAGCCCCGGGCCCATCAGCTCCAGCAGCTGGACGGTGGCGTCGATGGAGACCTGCTCCTGCTCGTCCAGCAAGTCCCACCAGTCGGCGAACTCGTCGGTGTACTCGACCTCGAAGCACATGCTGCCCTCTGGGTCGCAGGTGGAAGAATAATGGGAAGGTTGTATAACGTCAAGCTTATTCCGCCGGCAGTACCACCCGGAGCGGAGCGGCAGGATAAAGGTGGTGTTACGGCTTGAAAAGGGTGTTCATGCCGATGCTGAGGACGTGAAAAGCCGCACACGCCAGCGTGAGGACTGGCGTGTGCGGCGGTGGCGCAATGAGCGCGATGTGGCGGCTACTGGAGCGCCTGCCGGACCTTCTCCGCGAGGGCGCGGGTCATGTTCGGGAGGGCGGCGAGGTCGTCGACGCCGGCCTGGTGGGCGGACCAGATGGTGTCGTAGCGGCCCACCACCGCGTCGATGCGGCGCGGGCCCATGCCGGGGACGCGCTCCAGCAGCGCGGCCAGGCGCTCGCGCTCCAGCAGCAGGCCGATGGCGTCCGGGTCGGTGGTGTCGTGGCCGCGCTCGCGGAGGTGGTCCAGGAACGCCACCCAGTCGTCGTGCCCCCATCCCGCCGGGCGCGCGGTGACGAAGGCGCGCAGGTCCCCGCGCAGGTCCGGCCCCTTCGGCCGCCGCTCGAACCCCGCGGCGCCCAGGTTGCCGGGCTTCTTCGCCTTTCCATCTCCCTTCTTCCCCTTCTGCGGCTCCGCCTTCCGCGCCGCCGAGGCCCGGCGGGCGCGGGGGGACAGGGTGTCGGCCGCAATTTCGGGCGGGTCGGCGGGCGAGGGCGCCACGTGCGCGGCGTTCGGGTCCACGCCGGCCCGGGTGCGGGCGGCGGGCTTCGCGGGGGCCTCGGTGGGGGCGCCCGCGCTCTTCTTCGGCATCGTCTCGGTCTCTCGGAAAGGTCAGTTCGCAGGTTCGTGCTTCAGCACCACGGCGCCCAGCGGCGGCAGCGTGAGCCGGATCGACTGGTCGCAGCCGTGCGCGGGAACGGGCTCCGTCTCCACCCGCCCCAGGTTCCCCAGGTTGCTGCCGCCGTACGCCTCGGCGTCGCTGTTCAGCACCTCGCGCCACGCGCCGGCGTACGGCACCCCCACCCGGTACTGGTGCCGGGGGATGGGGGTGAAGTTGAAGCCGAAGACCAGCTCCTCGCCGCTCCCGGCGCCGCGGCGCAGGAAGGTGAGCACGCTCTGCTCCACGTCGCGGAAGTCGATCCAGCGGAAGCCCTCGTAGCTGAAGTCCGTCTCCCAGAACGCCCGCTCGCGGCGGTACAGCGCGTTCAGGTCACGCATGAAGCGCTGCATCCCGGCGTGCATGGGGTCCTCGAGCAGGTGCCAGTCCAGCGAGCGCCCCTCGCTCCACTCGCGCCACTGGCCGATCTCGCACCCCATGAACAGCAGCTTCTTGCCCGGGTGGCCCCACATGAACGCCAGCGCGCAGCGCAGGTTGGCGAACTTCTGCCAGGTGTCGCCCGGCATCTTGTCCAGCAGCGACCCCTTCAGGTGCACCACCTCGTCGTGGCTGAAGGGGAGGACGAAGCGCTCGCTGAAGGCGTACATCAGCGAGAAGGTGATCAGGTTGAAGTGGTACTTGCGGTAGACCGGGTCTTCCTCGGCAAAGCGCAGGAAGTCGTTCATCCACCCCATGTTCCACTTCAGGTGGAAGCCCAGCCCCCCCAGCTCCGGGCGCTGGGTGACCCCCGGCCACGCGGTGCTCTCCTCGGCGATCATCAGCGCGCCCGGCTGGCGGTCGCGCACGGTGCCGTTCACCTGCTGCAGGAAGTGGATGGCGTCCAGGTTCTCGCGCCCGCCCAGCGGGTTGGGAATCCACTGCCCCGGCTGGCGCGAGTAGTCCAGGTAGAGCATCGAGGCCACCGCGTCCACCCGCAGCCCGTCGACGTGGTACTCCTCCAGCCAGTACAGCGCGTTGGCCACGAGGAAGTTGCGCACCTCGTTGCGGCCGAAGTTGAAGATCAGCGTCCCCCAGTCCGGGTGCTCGCCCTGCCGCGGGTCCTCGTGCTCGTACAGCGCGGTGCCGTCGAAGCGCCGCAGCCCGTGCGCGTCCTTGGGAAAGTGCGCGGGGACCCAGTCGATGATCACGCCGATGCCGAGGGCGTGGAGATGGTCGATCAGGTAGCGCAGGTCGTCGGGGTTGCCGAAGCGGCTGGTCGGGGCGAAGTAGCCGGTGACCTGATATCCCCAGCTGGGGTCGTACGGGTGCTCGGAGAGGGGGAGGAACTCCACGTGGGTGAAGCCCATCTCCACCACGTAGTCGCCCAGGCGGTGCGCCAGCTCGCGGTAGGTGAGCGGGCGGTTCTCCTCCTCGGGAACGCGCATCCACGAGCCGGCGTGCACCTCGTAGACGGCCATCGGCTTGCGGTAGCAGTCGTCCGTGCGCCGCCGCTCCATCCACTCCGCGTCGCTCCACTCCCACCCGCGCAGGTCGTGCACGATCGAGGCGGTGGCGGGGTTGTGCTCGGCGTGGAAGGCGACCGGATCGGCCTTCAGGAACGTGCCTCCGTGCGCGCCCTGGATCTCGTACTTGTAGGGGGTGCCCTCTCCCGCGCCGGGAACGAACATCTCCCACACGCCCGCGCCGGGGTGGAAGCGCATCACGTGGCGGCGCCCGTCCCAGCGGTTGAAGTCGCCCACCACGCTCACGCGGCGCGCGCCGGGCGCCCACACGCCGAAGCGCGTGCCCGCGACGCCGTCCATCTCGTCGGGGTGCGCGCCCAGCACGTCCCACAGCCGCAGGTGCGTTCCCTCGCCGATCAGGTACAGGTCGAAGTCGGCGATGGTGGGCGCGAACGAGTACGGGTCCGCCTCCTCCGCCACCGAGCCGTCGCCCTCGGTCACGCGGAGGCGATAGGGGAACGGGTGCGTTCCCGGCGGCAGCACGAGCTCGAAGAAGCCGTCGGGGTGCACGCGCTCCATCTCCTGCGCGTCGCCGCCGTCCGCGTCGACCACGGTGGCGGAGTCGGCGCCGGGGAGGAAGGCGCGCACCACCAGCCGCAGCTCGCCGGCGATGGACACGCGGTGCATGCCCAGCACGCGGAACACGTCGCGGTGCTCGCCGCGCACCACCTGCTGAATGTCGATGGAGAGGGTCGCCAGGGCCATCACGTCCACGGGATCGGGCGGCGCCCCTGCCGGAGCGCCGGACGGTCGGATTACCGGATTGCGAAAAGTCGCCCGACGCGCCTGCGAAGGGCGTGCCGCGCGTGTAGATCCGCGGTCTGCGCTCACGGCGATGCCGCTGCGGGCGGGAAGGTACGCGGCGGGGGCGGGTGGGGCGAGGGTGCGAGGGTGCGAGAGTGGGGGTTGGACGGCTCCGGCGTGCGTCCCATGCGCCGCGGTCTCTCCGGCCGGCTGAGGCCGTCCACCTCCCCCGTACCGGGAGAGGTAGCTCGCATGCATTACCGACACTCCGAAGCATCAGTGCGACCAGAGGCTGCAGGGTGCGCCGCTGCTGGATAGCCCCCCTCGCCCGGTACGGGAGAGGGCGAGCGCTTTCAGGCGCGGGGAGAGGGCGCGATGGCGCGGAGACGCGCGTCATCAGTCGAACGCCGATTCTCCCCATCACCATTCGCGTCCGCATCTCCACCACTCGGATCGTTGGATGCGCCGCTCGGTAGGAGACAGGTGTTCGGGATGAGGTGGATTGCGCATCGTTGACGCGTGCTTGACGGTGATCGTCCTGCTTCGGCAGGTTCGCACTAGGGGAAGATTCGGAGAGACCGCTCGATGTTCTGCGAAGGAGACACGGACGAGCCGGAGGCGCCGCCGGTGATGGCGGCGGGGCCGCACGACACCGTGGCGGGCGCCGTATGGGGCACGCTGCGGCGGGCGCCGCTGTCGGCCAAGGTGTACATGGCCGTCGTCCTCGTCTACTTCGTGGGGTGCTCGCTCTGGATCGCGCTGACGCACAAGGGCGCCACGTCGCGCGCGCCCCTGTACATGGCGACGTTCACGGGCGTGTCGGCCATGCTGCTGGTGATGGCGACCGCCCTCTTCCGCGTGGCCCAGGGCGAGCGCTGGCGCAAGCGCTGGGAGTGGACGGTCACTCCCAAGCGGCTGCACGAGATGCTGCTGGCGCTGCCCATCCTGGCGTTCGCGGCCGGCGCGTTCGGCGCGGCGGGAACGGCGGTGGTGCTTCCGCGCGTGCCGGGCGACCCGTGGCTGCTGGTGGTGATCGCGGGCACGCTGTTCCTTACGCTGAAGGCGGGGAAGGTGCTGTTCGACGTGGCGCGATGGCTGTACTTCCACGCGCGCGAGCAGGCGGACGCGGCCGAGCGCGCCCGCGCCGAGGCGGCCGACGCGCAGCTGGCGGCGCTGCAGGCGCAGGTGAACCCGCACTTCCTGTTCAACGCGCTGAACACCATCGCCGCGCTGGTGCGCACCGACCCGCGCGCGGCCGAGGCCACCACCGAGAACCTGGCGCGCGTCCTCCGCCGCACGCTGGACCGCACCGGCCGCACCGACTGCACGGTGGAGGACGAGGTCGATTTCCTGCGCGCCTGGCTGTCGGTGGAGCGCGAGCGCTTCGGCGAGCGGCTGCGGGTGGACTTCGAGATCGACCCCGCCGCGGAGCCGCTGCGCATCCCCACCATGACGCTGCAGCCGCTGGTGGAGAACTCGCTGAAGCACGGGATCGCCGGAAAGCTGGAGGGCGGACGCGTGGCCGTCCGCGCGCGCGGCGACGGCAACGGCCGCCTGCTCCTGGAGGTGGAGGACGACGGCGCCGGCTTCCCCCGCGAGCCGCGCGAGGGCACCGGCCTGAGCAACCTGCGCCGCCGCCTGGAGTCCATCTACGGCCCCGCGGCGGAGATGCGCGTGGAGCGCCCGGCGACCGGCGCGCGCGTGGTGGTGGAGCTGCCGGCCGTGCGCACGACGACACCCCGGCGGGTGGGGTAGACGGGGAAACATCGGGGGTGACGGGCGCTGGCGGGGGCGCTTCGCGCCGGGAGCCCTCATCCCCCCGGCCCCCTTCTCCCGCTCCGCGTGAGCGGAGAACTGACCGCGGGAAAGCTTCCGGAGACGCTCCGAAGCTTGGGTGGGCCTCGCAACACACCACGGTCTGACGAGTGCTCTGAACCATGCGCGCTGCGTTCGAAGTTACCCCCTCCCGGGTACGCGGCCCCAGCCGCGGGGGGAGGGCTCCGCGGGAGGGTTCCGGACACGCGTGATCAGGATCACCCCAATCTCCTGCAGTTCATCTTTGCTCCTCAACTCTGCTCGGTGAACGACGATGCGCGTGCTGGTGGTGGATGACGAGCCCGCGGCGCGGCGCCGGCTGGCGCTGATGCTGGAGGAGCTCGACGAGGAGGTCGTGGGCGAGGCCGCCAACGGCGTGGAGGCGCTGGAGTTGGCGCGCGAGCGGCGGCCTGACCTGCTCCTGCTCGACATCGAGATGCCCGAGGTGGACGGCTTCGACGTCGCGCGCCATCTCCCCGTGCCGCGCCCGCTCCTCGTCTTCCAGACGGCGTACGACGAATACGCGCTGCGCGCCTTCGAGCACGCGGCGCTGGATTACCTCGTCAAGCCGGTCACGTTGGACGGCCTGCGACGGGCCCTGGGGCGCGCGCGCGAGCGGGTGGAGGCGCCCGGCCACGCGGCGCCGGACGCCGAGGTGTTGCGCGGGCTGCGCGCCTCCGTGCGCGGGAACGCGCCGCGCCGCCCGCGGCTGCTGGTGCGCGAGGGGCGCGGGCACCGGCTGGTGGCGTTCGACGGCATCACCCGCTTCACCGCCGACGACGGGGTGGTGTACGCGCACCTGGACGGCGGTGACCGGCGGCTGACCGACTACACGCTGGCCGAGCTGGAGGAGCGGGCCGGCGAGGCCTTCGTGCGCGCCAGCCGCGGCGAGCTGGTGAACGCCGAGGCGGTGGAGCGCATCGTCCGCAACGGCGACGGGAGCGCCACGCTGGGGCTGCGCGGCGGCGCCACCGTGCACGTCAGCCGCCGCCGCGCGCCCGACGTCTGGGCCCGGCTGGAGGAGTAGCGGCCGCGCCACCTCTTCGCCCCCCGCGTCAGCTTTTCCCCCGCCCGTTCGTTGTGAGGACGGCGCGTGCCCGGCCGGTACCGGGTACGAGTTTGTCCATCGCGACGCGCGCCGCCTCCGCGCGCTTCGGCGCTTCCCCGGGCAAGCCGTTGCCGCGGAAGCACCTGCATCTTCGGCCAAGCGGGCCGCGCGGCCCGCGTTGTGCCAGCGGGAGCAGGAAAGCCCGGACGCCGCGGGAGGTGCGGGCGCTCCCAGGCACCGCCGTCCACGACCGGGGGACGGCGGCGCGTGCCGTACGATCCCGGAAGAGGTGAGGGGACATGAGGATGCGCTGGATTGGCGCGGCCGCCGCGGCGCTCGTGCTGGGCGGGTGCGACCTGTCGACCGACCCGCTCGTGGTCGACTTTCCCGCCGCGGCGGTGTTCGCCATGACGAACCAGCCGAACAACGAAGTCGTGATGTACATCCGCAACGTGAGCAACTCGGTCGGCACGGGGCGGGCGTTCTCCACGCGCGGCGCGGGAACGGGCGCCAGCCTGGGATCGCAGGGGGCGCTGGCGGTGTCGGGCGACGGGACGTGGCTGATGGCCGCGAACGCCGCGAGCAACGACGTGTCGGTGTTCCAGATCCACCAGGACACCCTGGAGTTCGTGGGCAAGACGCCCTCGGGCGGCACCCGGCCGGTGAGCATCGCCAGCCGCGGCGCGCTGGTGTACGTGCTGAACGCCGGCGGCGGCGGGAACGTGACCGGCTTCCAGCTCACCGCGAGCGGACTGGTGCCGCTGGGCTTCTCGCAGCCGCTGAGCGGCGCGGCCGACCCGCAGCCGGCGCAGGTGCAGTTCTCGCCCGACGGCACGCTGCTGGTGGTGACGGAGAAGGCCACCAACCGCATCGACGTCTACGGCGTGGGCACCAACGGCAACCTGACCGCGCCGGTGGTGAACAGCTCGACGGGGGTGACGCCGTTCGGCTTCGCGTTCTCGCCCATCACCGGCGCGCTGTTCGTGTCCAACGCCAACGCGCCGGGCGGGGTTCCGGTGGTGGACGGAAGCTCGTTGACGGAGTACTCGGTCGCCCCCGCGGCGCGCACGCTGGGCGTGGTCACCGGGCCGGTGGCCACCACCGAGACGGCGGCGTGCTGGGTGGTGGTGACGGCGAACGGGCGCTACGTGTACGCCTCGAACACCGGCAGCAACAGCATCACCGGCTTCCGCGTGCTCGACACCGCGCTGACGCTGCTGGACCCGGACGGGAAGACCGCCGTCACCGGCGCCGGGCCCACGGACCTGAGCATCACCAGCGACGGCCAGGCGCTGTACGTGCTGGACAGCGGCGACGGCACCATCCGCGGCTACCGCATCGGGAGCACCGGCGCGCTGACGCAGGTGGCCACCGCCAGCGGCCTGCCGGTGAACTCGTACGGTCTGGTCGCGAACTGACGCCCGACCGAGCTTTCGATCGGCCGAAACCGCCCTCCCGCGTGATCGTGCGGGAGGGCGGTTTTCGTTGTGTCCCGGACTGGAGATCACCCCGGATCGGGGACCAGCTTCTGCATCCGTGCTGCACCTGCCCGAGCCGTCCCCGCGCTGTGCGCGTCCGGGGAGGATGAAAGGAGATCGATTACGAGCGCCGATGCCGCGGAGTGAGCGGACCAGCCTCGCGCAGTTTGCGAGGCTTCCCGTAGTTGTTGCTGCGACTTCATCAGTCGCCGGTGGAGCAGCTTCTCCAGCCTCCGCAGCTCGGTGGCCGGAGGCATGGGGCTGTGATAGGTGACGGTGTGGCTCTGGACCTGGGTGAGCTGGACGGAGGCTGTCCGGGAGACGGGCAGCGGGAGAGAGGGCGCCGGGGCGGCGCGCTCGAGCGACGTGCGGCTATGGGCTCTTCCCATTGAAGGTTCCCCGAAGCTCCGCCGAGAGTTGGTTCCAGGCGCGCCGCTGGTCGCCCGCGAGCGCCTCCCAGTCGGCCAGCAGCGCCGCCGCGTCGGACTGCGGCGCCTCCGGCCACCCGTGCCCCACCGGCGCCGGCGTTCCGCCCAGGTCCAGCACCCGGGCAAAGCCGCGCAGGAACCCGCCGGGCCCCGCGAGATAGTTTTTCACGTGCATTGGTCTGGTCTCCCCTCCGCGGACGGCGTTCGCCATGCGCGGGTTTCGAGATCGCGGCGCGAAGGTGAACGAAAACAGGCACCGTGTCAAGGGACGAGGTGAACGGAGTACCGAAGGCGCCACCGGTGGCCCGCATCGTGCTTGTCCACCGCCTTCCGATGGCGCACCGCGGCATCCCGGCGGGCCGATCCTGAAGGCTGGCGGCGCCTGTGCGCACGTTTCAAGAGCGATGGAGATGAACGAGAACTGCCGGCTGGCGACCGCGCTTGCGGACCGCGTCCGCGGGGCACGCGAGGAGCTGACCCGCCGCTGGCTGGAGCGGATCGCGGCGCGGGTGGAGATCCACCCCAACCGCGTATTTCCCACCAACGAGCTGCTGGACCACGTTCCGCTGCTGATGGACCGGATCGCCGACTACCTGGAGAACGCGTCCGACGAGATCACCGCCGACGCGCCGGTGACGGGAAAGGCCATCGAGCTGGGCGAGCTGCGCTGGTCGCAGGGCTTCGACGCGCACGAGATCCTGAAGGAGTACGAGATCCTGGGTGGCGTGCTCTTCGCCTTCCTGGTGCGCACGGTAGACGAGATCGACCAGGAGTGCCCGCGCAGCGAGCTGCTGTCGTGCGCGCACCGCGTGTTCCGCGCCGTCTCCGTCATCCAGCAGGTGACCACCACGCACTACCTGCGGCTGGCCGCCGAGCGGGTGAGCGAGCGCGAGCAGCGGCTGCGCGGCTTCAACCGCATGGTCACGCACGAGCTGAAGAACCGCATCTCGTCGGTGCTGGGCGCGGGGCAGCTGCTGGCCGACCCCGAGATCGCCAGCTCCGAGGCGCAGCGCGCCCGCTTCGCGCAGATGGTGGTGCAGAACGCCGAGGGGATGCAGGCGGTGCTCGGCAACCTGCTGGAGCTGAGCCGCACCGACCCCGACGCGCGCCAGCAGAGGAACGTCCCTCTCCCGCGCGTGGCGGCGGAGGTGTGCCGGCAGCTGCGCGAGATGGCGTCGTCGCGCGGGGTGGCGGTGCGGATGCGCGACCTTCCCGAGGTGGAGGTGAACGCCGCCGCGCTGGAGCTGGCGCTCACCAACTACGTCTCCAACGCCATCAAGTACGCCGATCCGGGGCGCGAGGAGCGCTGGGTGGAGGTCGTCGGCAGGCTGGCGGGGATGGACGAGGGCGGCACCACGTGCGAGCTGGTGATCGAGGTGCGCGACAACGGCCTGGGCGTGCCGCAGGAGAAGCGCGAGCAGCTCTTCACCCGCTTCTACCGCGCGCACGGCGACACGGTGACGGGGGTCGAGGGCACCGGCCTGGGCCTCAGCATCGTCCGCGAGACGGTGGAGGCGATGGGCGGCCGCGCGTGGGCGGAGTTCAACGGCGGCGAGGGCTCGCGCTTCTGCATCTCCATCCCCTGCCGGCGCGAGGTGGACCGGGTTGCCGCGCAGGAGCCGGCGATGGTGTAGGAAAGAAGAAGTCCCAAGTCCTAAGTCCTAAGTCCTAAGTCCTAAGTCCGAAGTCCCAGGTGCCAGGTGCCAGGTGCCAGGTGCCGGACTCGACGGGAGACATCACTCTTTTCTACTTGGGACTCAGGACTTAGGACTTAGGACTTCTCTTCTTGGGCATCTCATCTCCCACGCTCGGAAAGATCCCGCCATGCAGCTCACCGGCATCCATCACCTGACCGCCATCTCGGCGAAGATCCGCGAGAACCACCGCTTCTACACGCAGGTGATGGGGATGCGGCTGGTGAAGCGCAGCGTGAACCAGGACGACGTGAGCGCCTACCACCTGTTCTACGCCGACGGGGCGGGGCACCCGGGAACGGACCTGACCTTCTTCGACTGGCCGGTGCCGGCGGAGCGCCGGGGGACGCACAGCATCACCCGCACGCACCTGCGCGTGCGCGGCCGCGAGGCGCTGGAATACTGGGAGAAGCGGCTGGAAGAGCAGGGCGTCACCGCGCCGCGCGGGATCACCGGGCGCGACGGGCGGGAGGTGCTGGACTTCGAGGACCTCGAGGGGCAGCGGTTGTCGCTGGTCGACGATGGCGGCGCGGGGTTCGAGCCGACGCCGTGGGAGCGCAGCCCCGTTCCCGCCGAGTTCCAGATCCGCGGGCTGGGGCCGATCGTCATCAGCGTTCCCGGCATCACCCAGACGGAGATCGTGCTCACGGAGGCACTGGGGATGCGGCACGCGCGCGACTACGCCCACGACAGCGCGCAGCCCAACGTGCGCGTGTACGAGATGGGCGAGGGCGGGCCGCACGCCGAGCTGCACGTGGCCATCCAGCCCGACCTGCCGGTGGCGAGGCAGGGCGCCGGGGGCGTGCACCACGTGGCCTTCCGCACGCCGAACGAGGAGGAGTATCACGCGTGGACGAAGCGGCTGAACTCGCTCGGCATCTCCAACAGCGGCGAGATCGACCGCTACTGGTTCCGCAGCCTGTACTTCCGCGAGCCCAACGGCATCCTCTTCGAGATCGCCACCGACGGCCCCGGCTTCGGCGTGGACGAAGACCCGGCCACGCTCGGCGAGAAGGTGGTGCTCCCGCCTTTCCTGGAGCCGCACCGCGCCTCCATCGTCGCCAGCCTCAAGCCGATCGACTGAGCGCTCCGTCGGCTCTGCGCGATCCTATCGTTCGGATCAGTGGCAAGCGGATTCATCGGCCACGTCTCCGAGCAGAGCTTCGCACCATTCGGACGCTTCCGCCTCGCGCGCATCCGCGGCCATCTCCGCGTAGGCGGCGGAGAAACCGGGGCCGGTCAGGTGCGGGCGCTCCCGTCCACCGATCGATTTCCCATTCGGCCGTGCTCCCGTGCTGTCGTTGTCCTCGCCGTTCCTGTCCATCATTTCCCTCGATCCGGTAAACGTGGGATGATCACGCGACGGCGGCCGCGCGCTCCGGCGCGGGGACGCGCTCGACGTGGGTGCGCGCGACCCGGTCGTGCGGCGCGCGCTCGCCGCGGGTGCGGATGGTCGCGGCCAGGTACGCCAGCGCGAGGAGATTGGCGGCGGCCAGCCCGGCGGTCTGGAGGGGGCTCATCTCCCCCGGCACGGGCGAAAGCAGGAAGCCGAAGAGGTGCACCATCTCCCACGGCAGCAGCTTCACCGCCGTCCGCGCGAGCGCCCGCGACGGCGGCACGCGCCCGCCGCCGTCGCCCGCCACGCGGACGGCGAGCAGGCGCTTCCCGAGCGTCGCTCCGCCGCGCGAGGCGTCGGACACGGTGAAGTAGGTCCACGTCGGGATGGAGAAGACGAGCACCGCGGCCAGCCACACCTCCGGGCCGGTCCACGCATCGACGTCCAGCGCGCCCGCGGCCGCGAACGACAGCGGGCCGAGGACGGCGAAGAGCAGGGACACGTCGGCGCAGTAGGCCAGGACGCGCCGCGCGAGAACGGGAGTGTGCGTCATTCCATCCTCCGCATCGAGGGGCGGAGCCGGCCGATCGCTTCCACGATAAGACGCGGCCGCCGCGCATCCAAGCGGACCCGGAGGTTCCCGCCGTCCGCTCGGCGAAACGGGCGCATTGTCCGGGGTCTCCCCGACACCGGGCTTCGCTCTTTCCCGCCGGAACCCCGGGGGCTAACTTCCGGTACCATCCGTCGCCTCCGCAGTCCACGACCGCCGTACCCGACCGCGCCGGCCGCAGACCGCCGGCCCGCGGCCCGCTCCATGCAGCCGGCCCCGGCGCCTTCGCCCATTTGTTGGCTTCCCTGACGTTTCCGAGATGAGCACGATTCTAGACGCCGGGCGCCGCTCCACCCGTGTGGACGCGCTCAAGAACCGGATACAGAACCACCTCACGTACACGCTGGCCCGCGACCGCTCGGCGGCCACCGACCGCGACGTGTACTTCAGCACCGCCTGGACGGTGCGCGACCGCCTGGCCGAGAAGTGGGCCGACACCAACGCGCGCTATCACAAGCAGGACGCCAAGCGCGTGTACTACCTGTCGCTCGAGTTCCTGATCGGGCGGACGCTGGGGAACGCGCTGCTGAACCTGCGCATCCACGACGCCACCGCCGAGGCGCTGGGCGAGCTGGGGTACGACCTGGAGGAGCTGGAGTGCAGCGAGCCCGACGCCGGGCTGGGCAACGGCGGCCTGGGGCGGCTGGCGGCGTGCTATCTGGACTCGATGGCCACGCTGGGGCTGCCCGCGTACGGCTACGGGATCCGCTACGAGCACGGGATGTTCAAGCAGGACCTGGTGGACGGGCGGCAGGTGGAGCGCCCCGACAACTGGCTGCGCGACGAGAACCCGTGGGAGATCGCGCGCCCGGACCGCACCTACCGCATCAAGCTGTACGGCCGCGTCAGCGGCACCGCCGACGCCGAAGGGCGCATCCACTACGACTGGGTGGACACCAGCGACGTGCTGGCCATGGCCTACGACGTCCCGGTCCCCGGCTACGACGTGTCCACGGTGAACACGCTGCGCCTCTGGGCTGCCAAGGCCACGGAGGAGTTCGACCTGGAGGACTTCATCGGCGGCAACTACATCGCCGCGGTGGAGGCCAAGGCCAACAGCGAGACCATCTCCAAGGTGCTGTATCCCCCCGACAACACCGGGGCGGGGAAGGAGCTGCGGCTGAAGCAGCAGTACTTCTTCGTGAGCGCCACGCTGCAGGACATCATCCAGCGCTACCTGGCCGAGCGGAAGACCTTCGCCGACTTCACCGACAAGGTGCAGATCCAGCTGAACGACACGCATCCCGCCGTGGCCATCCCCGAGCTCATGCGGCTGCTGATGGACGACCACGGGATGGAGTGGGACCAGAGCTTCGACATCGCCCGTGCCACCTTCGCGTACACCAACCACACGGTGCTCCCCGAGGCGCTGGAGACGTGGAGCACCGATCTCTTCGGCCGCATGCTGCCGCGGCACATGGAGATCGTGATGGAGATCGACCGCCGCTTCCGGGCGCGGGTGCGCGAGAAGTTTCCCGACGACGCGGCGCGCGAGGAGCGGATGGCCATCGTGGCCGGCGGCACGGTGCGGATGGCCAACCTGGCCATCGTGGGAAGCCACACCACCAACGGCGTGGCGCGGCTGCACACCGAGATCCTGCGCGACCGCATCTTCCGCGACTTCGCCGAACTGTGGCCCGACCGCCTGACCTCGGTGACCAACGGCATCACCCAGCGCCGGTGGATGCTGAAGGCCAACCCGGGGCTCTCGGACCTGATCGACGAGACGCTGGAGGTGAACGAGGCCGGCGAGAGCTGGGTGGTGGACCTGGAGCAGCTGGCGGGGCTGGAGCCGTTCGCCGACGACGCGGCGTTCCGCGAGCGCTGGCGCGCGGTGAAGGCGCGCAACCGCCACCGCCTGGCCGAGCTGGTGAAGCGCGAGGCCGGGGTGCGGGTGGACCCGGCCATGATGATGGACGTGCACGTGAAGCGGATGCACGAGTACAAGCGCCAGCTGCTGAACGCCATGCGGGTGATCGACGCGTACCTGGAGCTGCGCGACCAGGACCAGCCCGACGCGGTGCCGCGCGCCGTGCTGTTCGGCGGGAAGGCGGCGCCCACCTACTACACGGCCAAGCTCATCATCCAGCTCATCAATTCGGTGGCCGGGGTGGTGAACGCCGACGAGAAGGTGGCCAGGCTGCTGCGCGTGGCCTTCATCCCCGACTACCGGGTCTCCATCGCCGAGGAGATCTTCCCCGGCAGCGACCTGTCGGAGCAGATCTCCACCGCGGGCTACGAGGCCAGCGGCACGGGGAACATGAAGTTCGCGCTGAACGGCGCGCTCACCATCGGCACGCTGGACGGGGCCAACGTGGAGATCGCCGAGCGGGTGGGCGACGAGAACATCTTCATCTTCGGGCTCACCGCCGACCAGGTGGAGGCGCGGCGCGCGGCCGGATACAACCCGCGCGAGGAGTACGAGAAGAGCCCGCGGCTCCGTCGCGCGCTGGACTTCATCGCCAGCGGCATCCTGTCTCCCGAGCAGCCGGGGCTGTTCCGGCCGCTGATCGAGGGGCTGCTGCACAACGACCCCTTCTTCGTGCTGGCCGACTTCGACGCGTACGTGGCGGCGCAGGCCAAGGTGGACCGCGCCTTCCGCGACCCCGAGGAGTGGACGCGCAAGGCCATCCTGAACGTGGCGCGCTGCGGCTTCTTCAGCAGCGACCGCAGCGTGCGCGAGTACGCGGAGCGGATCTGGCGCATCCCCGTCCCCGGGCGCGGCTGACGTCCGGCACCCGGAGAGGACGGTCGGGGAGAGCGGGAGCGCCGTGGCGGCGCTCCCGCTCTTCGCGTAAATGGATGCAGGATAATGACATCGGAGCGATCGCCGGCCCGTCGGCGCGTCCGGTCCCCGCGTTGCACTCGATCATGGGCGGAGCCCGGCGGGCCCGACCGGGCCCGAGACCCACGACCCAAGGAGTGCATCATGTTGAAAATGGCAGCGGCAGTGCTGGCTTTGGCGGCGCTCGGACTGGCGCCGCGCCCGGCTTCGGCGCAGTCCACCATCACCTGCCAGTCCAGCCACGGAAGGCGAGAGTTCTGCCGCGCCGACACCCGCGGCGGGGTGCGGCTGGTGGACCGGCTGAGCGACGCGGCGTGCGTGCAGGGGCGCACCTGGGGTGTCACCCGCGACGCGATCTGGGTGGACGACGGGTGCCGCGCGCGCTTCCGCGTGGGCGACAACCGCTACGGCAACGGGCGGGGATACAACGACGGGCGCGGCTACAACGACGGGCGAGGATACAACGACGGGCGGGGCTACGACGACCGGGGCAACAACGGCCGCGGCGGTGCGCGCCTCTGCCAGGAAGCGGCGGCCCGCCGGCTCCGCGTTTCGCGCACGCGCGTCGAGGCGTGGATCACGGACGTCCGCGGCGACAGCCGTGACCGCGACCGCCTGTTCGGGTGGAGCGGCGCCGGGCACCGCGGCACCTGCCGGGTGGAGCGCGACGGCGACGTGTCGGTGCGCGTGACGCACTGATACCTCGTCCGCGCGATCGGCGTTAACATCGGACGGCCCAAGGATTTCCGTCCCCCCGCAGGGCAGGGGGACGGCACCTGCGGGGGACGGTGGGGGGGAGCGGGGGCGCCGGAGCGCGCTTCCGCTCCCTCCGATTTTCCCGCGCCGCGTCTCACGATTCGACAGATTCGCGTAAACCATTGCCGCCGCGGCACCTGGGTTGCATTGGGGAGGGCAGCCGCCGGTGACGGAGGAGCATCCGGCGGGACACGCGAACGGGAGAAACGACATGTTCAGAACGGCAGCGATCCTGGTGGCGGCGGCGGCCGCGCTCGGCCTGGCTCCGCAGTCCGCGCAGGCGCAGGTGCGCACCTTCACCTGCGAGTCCAACAACGGGCGGCAGCAGGTGTGCGGCGTGGACACGCGCAGCGGCGTGCGGATGGTGGAGCAGCTGAGCAGCAACGCCTGCGTGCAGGGGCGCACCTGGGGCGCCACGCGGAACGCCGTGTGGGTGACCGGTGGGTGCCGCGCGCGCTTCCAGGTGGGCACCACCAGCGGGCGCTACAACAACGGCTACGGCAGCGGCCGCTACAACGACACGTACGACCGCGACAACAACGGCAACGGGATGTACAGCGTCACCAACGGCGCGCGCCTCTGCCAGCAGGCGGCCGCGGCGCAGTTCGGGCTCCGCCGCTCCAGCATCTCGGCGCAGGTGGCCAACGGCAGCCGCAACAACCCGCGCTACCGCTGGAGCGGTGCCGGGCGCACGGGCACCTGCCGCTTCGACCGCAACGGCAACGTGAGCGTCAGCATCAACCGCTGACCTGACGGCCTGACCGGCGGATGAACGAAGGCCGCGGCTCCCCACCGGGAGCCGCGGCTTTTTCGTGTGCCCTGTGGTCGCTGGCCCCGCGCTTGATCCCGAATCCGGGAATTCAGTTCGTGCAGCCTCGCCGCATCAACCCGACGTCATCCTGAGGCCGACCACATCGTAACCAGAGTCTACACAAGAGGGTGCAGGCCGAAGGATCTATCATCTCCGCAGCACGTGATTCGGCGAGGTGCGATTATTCTTCCGCCCGGAATTTGGTATTGATACCGAATCCGGGAATTCAGTTCGTGCATCCTCGTCGCATCAACTCCGACGTCATCCTGAGGCCGACCACACCGCAACCAGAGTCTACACAAGAGGTTGCAGGCCGAAGGATCTATCATTTCCGCAGCACGTGATTCGGCGAGGTGCGCTGATTCTTCCGCCGGATTTTGGTATTGATACCGAATTCGGGGATCGATCGTGCAATCCGCCAGCGCACGTGCGACCTCGCCTATGGATCCTTCGGCCTGCAAACGTCCGTGCGAGGCAACGAGGGTGTGGCCGGCCTCAGGATGACGTCTCTCTGTGCGTTTGTAATGCACAGGTGATCGCCAGATCCGGTATGGGATACCGATTCGGGGATCGATCGTGCAATCCGGCAGCGCACGTGCGACCTCGCCTATAGATCCTTCGGCCTGCAACCGCTCGTGCTGGGCAAAGACGGTGTGGCCGGCCTGAATGGAAAGTTCCGCGCGCAGCCGGTCACCGGCGACTGAAGTCGCAGCAACAACTACGGGAAGCCTCGCAAACTGCGCGAGGCTGATCCGCTCACTCCGCGGCCCCGGTGCTCACGACCAATCTCCTT